>JAJDAS010000541.1 GCA_029261755.1 Nitrospinia bacterium | reverse complement strand
TTTAAAAAATAATGATTATTTATGAATTTCAGCTTTTTTCCTATGCGGTTTTTAGGCCTGAAAAGCCGATAGCATCTAGCCGAGGGCTTCAGCCCCGGAAAAAGGGAAAAAGCAATTCAGACCCAACGGGGCGGAAGAGATTTTTATAACATTGTACTCCTAAATGTTCTTTCGCCCTTTCAGAGCTTTTTCTGTAATTATTTCATTCCGGGGGTTAAAACCCCGGCTATAACCTTTCGGTCCTCCGAGAAAAAAATAGATCAACACCCAAACCAAAAACCTTAACTTGATGGCATTGAAGAACACTTTGGGAACGCAGCCGTCCCGGCTGCATGGTGCGGGCGAGACGCCCGCGATCCCGGCAAGGAACAAGGATATGGGAAAAGAGATTATAAAGTCTTGGCTTCCCGCCATAATCTTTTGAGACTTAGCCTTTTAAGTTTTTTTTCGTGGGTTTCGTGACTTTCGTGGGCAATAAAGGTTTAGTAGTTTTAAAAGAAAAAACCTAAAAACTATAGGCCCACGAAACACACGAATCACACGAAAATAGAACAAAAACCAAAGCATAGATATTTGAAATTTAAAAAAAACCTTTTATCCGCGAATGGCCGCGAATAAACGCGAATAAAACCGTAAAACCATGGAACCAATAGATACAAGATAGATTATTCTTTTTTGGGTTTTTCTTTATTCGCGTTCATTCGCGGTTCCCGGTCTTTGATTTTAAAGACTTTTTCATTTTTAAAGACGAATTTTCATAATTATCATGTAACTAAAAAATCGGAAATAGATATGATACTCCCCAATTTCTCCATCAAATCTCCAAAAACTGTGAAAACTGTCTTTGGCATTCGTAGGCCGGCTTTAACGCTATAAATTGAATGGAATCGCTGGTTAGAAAAAACAGTCCATTAGCCGTAATGGCCCATTCAGTGATTCTCTCTTTGCCCCTGTATCTCCAGAGAGTATTTCCCCCCGCATCGTAACAATAAAAGCCGTTTCTTTCCTTGATGATTTCGCAAATGGTTCTGTTCTCCACCATAAACAAGGAGGATGGAGACCTGATCTCTAGTTGAGAAAGGACTGAAAACTGATCATCTAGGTGGAGCACTCTGTTTCCCCCATCAAACACCAGGAGAGGGTTCATGGACAAAATCCGAATGGGTTTATTCCCTTTTGCGAACCTTTTCTTTTTCCCTTTTAGGCCGGGGAGATCCAGACGGAGCAGTGACCGGCTTTCCGTGGTGAGCCATAGTTGGTCTTGGTGGTAAAAGACATCTTTCACGGACTCCCTCATCTTGGAGCTGAAGACCAGCTCTCCTGTTTCAGAATAACAGGCTAGACCCTTTTCATCGAAAAGAACGATACCATAGGAATCACAAGAGACACCCTTACGATAGTTTCCTTTAAGTTTTACGGATTTTTCTAATTTGCCTTCAGAATGGTAAATGTAAAGCTCCTTTTCCTTGGTGATCAAAAAAACTTTTTGATGGAAAAAATTCACCAACGGCCTTCCCCAAAATGGAAGGTCGAAGGGGATATAAAAGCTGGTCCCAGTGGAAAGATCGCAAACCTTCACCTGCCGTTCCCCATAAATTTCCGCATGATTTCCCGAGTGGTGGATATTGATGTATTCCACGGAGGCGGGAAATTTGGTTTCCAAAACGGTTTCACCTTGTTGGTCCAGAAAATGAACGGCTCCATTCAATCCCAAAAGCCCGATTCCATTGCCGGAAGAGTTGACGGACAACAACCTCAACTCTTGAGTGGGATTATGGCTTCCCGGTTTTTTGCTCCAGGCAATCTCCTTTTCCACAATTTTTGTACCTTGCTTGATTTCCAGAAATTCTCCCCGTTGTTGCTCTTGGGAAGATTTCAGGGAAAAACAGGTGAGCATCCTATGGGCGTCTAGTACAGCAAAAAGGTTCCCTGTTGGAGACATTTGTACTTGGCTGACGGGATCTTGAAAATCTTGTTCCCAGAGTTTTTTGAAATCTCGGTCATAGAGTTTCAATCTGTTTTGTATATCCAGAAGCAGGAGGTAATTCCCATCATTGGAAGCAGTAAATTGTTTCACCTGCCTTTCTCCGTCCAGGCGAAAAAATTCCCTTGATGGGAGGTGGAATTGCATCAGTCCGCTTTTTTCTATGAGACAATAGTTAACAATACCCCCTTGCGTAACCACGATTTCACTCTGGAGTTTTAACCATTCGGTTTGCCAGCGGACCTTGCCTTCCATGTCGGCACAGACAATTTTCAAGTCCCGATTGTATAGGATCAAGCTTTTGGTTCGGGGAGCAACCTTGAAGTGTCGTATAAAAGAATCAAATTTCAGCCGTTTCACCACCCTCCCAAATCGGTTACAAAAAATAAGATCGGGATGAAACCCGCCCAGCACCACGTGTTGATTTGAAAATTCCAGCAAGCCATGTCTGGGGTCCACATTCACAGTGGAAATTTCTAGTGACGCGAGATCAACAAAGGCCAGCTTTCCTTCTCCCAGAACGGCAAGAAGGTTGCCAAGATGATTGAGCTTGAGCAGTTCCGGTGTAAAAGGAAGAGAGAACCCCTCCTTTTTTTCTCCGGTTGACGATAAACATTCCAGGTCTCCATTTTTATGCAAAAGAAACGCTGAGTCGCCTTTGGGAGAAAACTCCAACTGGAGAAAATCCTTCCGCAAATGGATTTGATAGAGAAAGGTTGGAGTAAAAGTGGCCATGGTCACTTGGGGAGGAGGGAGGTAAAGGAAGAGAAAACCCCGGAGGCCACAAAAGCAAAAAGGAAAAAAAGTACCAGGATCATAAGAATTTTTGAAGCAATGCTTACCTGATGCCGAAAATTTTCCTCGGAGATTTCCAGATACTTTTGCATGGAAAAATCGAGCCTGCCCGACTGTTCTCCCGAAGAGAGAAATTGAATAAAATCATCAGGAAATAGGGTGCTCTCCCGGAAGGCATCACGCACGGATCGGCCGTGAAGCAGGACAGACTTCTGCTCCAGAACCTTTTCCCGGAAATAAAGATTATCCACCGCTGAGGCCGATAGGTGATAGGTTTCCAGGATATTGATTCCTGCTTGGTTCATTGACCAAAAGGCCCGGACATACTGGTTCATGTAAAAGGTCTTGTACAAGGGGATGGAGAGCTTGAGCTTGTCAATAACCCTTCTTGAACCTTTAGGAACGAGAAATAGTTGATAGATCTTTTTCAATGCAAAAAGGGATAGGATTGCTAACGCCAGGGGAAATAGGCTTTGCTGCAAATAAGGCATGAGTCCCTGGGAAACGAGGATCGGCAAAGGGCGGATGAAGATGGATGCGAAAACCACGAAGGCCGGGTAAGCAAAGTTCTTGATGGTGGAATATTTCAGTTGGATTTTCCGGTCCAAAATTCCATACAGTTCTTTATAAAACATATCCGGCCTGCCGGTGGCTTCTCCCACTCGGATCAACATGGAGTGGTATACCGGAAAATAGTCGGGAAATTCCAGCATTCCCTGGCTGGCGGGATTACCCTGGCGGAGAACTTCCTCAATCTTTCGGTAAGGCTTTTGGGTGATAAAACCCGGAGTGTGTTTCATGAAGTGGCGGTGGGCGTCCAGAGGGACAAATCCGGCGCTGAGCATTTGGTAAAGGGAGTGGTAATAAGAACGTAGTTCCTGATCCTTTGCCAGGAAGAGGGAAAATTTTTTCTTTTTTTGGGATAGTGGCGGGGGAGCGGTTGAGGACGACGGTCCCGCTTTCCGATTTATGAACTTGGAAATGATGATTCCACAATTGGAACACTCATCGCTTTGTTCCTGGGTATGGCCGCATTTCGGACATTGCATAGTTTACGCCCGGTGTGGGTGAAGGAATATTTAGTTCAAAAACTTAAAAGTGACTTTAACTCATCACGAGTAAACTGCTTAGACAGGGTTGGGTCATCTTCTTTAACTAACGATTCCGAAATTCCCTGCTTTTTTTGGATCAATTTATCTATTTTCTCTTCCAGAGTTCCCCTGGTTATCAATTTCATTACCTGGACACCTTTTGTTTGACCTTTCCTGTGGACACGGTCCGTGGCCTGGTCTTCCCTGGCCTGATTCCACCATCGGTCATAGTGAATAACCACGGATGCCGCTGTGAGATCGATTCCCAATCCCGCCGCCCTGAGACTCGCTAAAAAAACCTTGCTGTCCGGGTCTTCCCGAAAACGCTTCAGCGCTTCTTTCCTTTTAACGGTTGCGCCTACAATAGCAGAGTATCCGATTTTCCTCTGACGGAGGTAGGTCTCCATAAGCTTCAACATCTTTACATACTGGCTGAAAACCACTACTTTTAGCCCACTATTCAGGCATTCATCCAGAATTTCGCAAAAAAGATCCCATTTTCCAGAAGAGTAGGATTCCAAATCCTGGTTATTCCCACTAAGCATGGCAGGATGATTACAAATTTGCTTCAGGTAGTTGAGGGCCGCGAAGATATGAATATATGGCACATTCCCTTTACCGTCAAGCTTCTCCAGCAGGTCAGGGACTTTCATTTTCAAAACATCTTTGTAAAGTTTTACCTGGTCTTCCGTGAGCAAGCAATATCTCTTGTCTTCAATTTTTTCCGGTAGATCCTGCAGGACCTGCGCTTTGGTTCGACGCAGGACAAAGGGTTGAACCATCCTGTGTAAGCGCTCCTTGGCTTCCGAGTCATTCCTCAGTTCAATAGGATTAACATATCGGAGTTCAAACTCTTTTTGAGGAGGCAAATAGCCCGGGAGCACAAAGTCCAGCAGATTTTTGATATCACTCACGCTGTTTTCAATGGGTGTTCCGGTTAAGCCCAGGGCGAAATTCTTGTTAATGGAGCTTAGAGCCTGGTAGGTGGAGGTGGATCTGTTTTTTATAGTTTGCATCTCATCAAGAATAAATATGTGGAAAAAATGTTTCTTGAAAAGATCGATGTCGTTCCTGAGAGTGGTGTAGGAAGTGATAATTACATTGAAGTTTTTTAGGTCCAGAACTCTGCCTTGTCCATGGTAAATGCCGGTTTTTAGGCCCGGTAGATACTCCTCCATCTTATCTTGCCAATGAGTGAGAACAGAGGTGGGAGAAACCACCAGGAAGGTTTTCTCTTTCTTTTTCTCCTGGATAAAAGCCGAGCGGATGAGGGCCATAGCTTGATGGGTTTTTCCAAGGCCCATATCATCACAAAGCAAACCGCCGAAACTGTTTTGGTACAAAAACCAAAGCCATTCCAGTCCCGTCTCCTGGTAATGGTACAACTCCATTCCTATTTGCTTTTTATTGGGTGCCGGGCTGCCCGGTTTAAAGGTCTCCAGCATCCTGGCGGCTTTTTCGGAGTTCTCATTGCCCTCGTAATCCATCTTGCCAGGCATGGCGGAACGTAGTTTCAGGTATTCCAGTTTGGAAAGCTTTAAACTTTTTTTGCCTTTCCTGCCTTTGAAGGAGGCTTCCGAAAGGTAATCCACCCAGCCAAAATCGTCATCCGAAACCTTAATCCAGTAATCTCCGGAAATGACAAAATCTTTGCCATCTTTTCTGGCCAGCCAAATATCCCAAAGAGAAATATTTTTATTCTGGAATTTATAATTAACGGAAAGGTGTAGCCAGTCATCTACTTCCGCCTCGAAATGCAAAGTAGCGTCTTGCTCCAATGCCTTGATCTTTCCCTGGCGAATGGAGGGAGGTACCAAGTCCGGGCGCATGCGAAGGATCTCATCCCGGTGCCGTTTTATAAAACCCATGATTTCGGATTGAGGAAGTATGGTTTCTTTATCCGTAGGTATACCGAAAGAGGAAGGAGTATATTCTTCGCTCGGGCCAAAAAGAGAGGCTTGGGAGCTGGCTTCCGCATCCGCGAAAAAAGGACCGCTTGGTTTCAGCGAATAAAACCCGCCGGTCTTTTCCAAGAAAAAATATTTTCCGAAATGGTCTTTTCCCAACTCTTCTTTTGTAAAATAATCGCTCCCTTTTTCCCCTGATAGAATAATGACGGGGGAAAATATCAGGGCATGCTTTGCATTGAATTCGATCTTGAAGGAAAGTTCAGCGCATTCTTCGTGAAAGGTATATCCATGATTTATGAATAACTCTTTTTTTCCTTCTCTGATAATCTTCTCAATTGCCGAACCTGGAGGGTAAATGCTCACAATGCATCCTTTTTCCTCATCCAAGAGCCGGAAACAAAACCCCTTTTGATCATGGGAAACCAGAAACCGATTCTCTTCATCTCCAAATAACATAAAGCAGGATTTCGACCATTTATACCAAAACGAGTCTTCCCATGCCTGTCGAACGGTTTTGTAGCCCGAATGATTAAACTGCACTTCCTCTTTAGTCGAGGTGATTTTTTTGAGGAGTTTTTCTTTTTTGATAAAAGGGTTTTTGGGGGTAGGCCGTATTTTAACCTCTTCACTGGGGTAGGCCGACAGTAAAAAGTTCAACTCTCCCGGGATTTTCTTCGGCTGCCAGGAAAATTGTAACTTGGACTTACCATCAGAGTACTCTGTTTTTATTTTGCTCTTATTCTCTAAGATATGCGTTATTTTTTTGCTCTTCGAAGCTTCGTAAAAAGAATTTCCTATTAAAAACCAGGCACTGGATTCAAATCCGGATGACAACAGTTCGGGTGAAGCAGATGGACTATTTTGGGAAAGAATGAAAAAAACCAAGGCAGCCAGATGACTGCAAAGATTGTTTTTCTCTATATGCGCCGTGCAGGAACAAAAATAATAATCCAATTTACCTGAAGAGCCGAAGGCAATAATCGGGGTAAAAGCACCCTTCCCTTCCAGCAAGATGTCACAGGTATAGCCGGATCTGAAAAAAATGGTGTTTTGTACCTGGCTTTTTTGGTGTATTTCAGCGCCTGCTTTGAGGCTATCGGGAGAGAAACGGGAGTTTAAAGTGCTCGGGAGTTGAGGGATTTCCATAGTGAATAAATCAGAGTACTTAGGAATGCAGGAAACCAGGAAAAATCAGGGAAAACAGAGAACTAAAAAACCTTCCTGAATTCCTGCCTTCCTAAGAGGTAAGTAGTATACATTGTTTTTGCTTTGTGCCTGGTGAAAAAATTTCAAATATCTTTGGTTAGTTTGTTAATCTTTGCCTGATGTATCTTTTGCCCCAAGTTGTTCTTTGATATTTTGTTATGGTGTTAGAAAATTTCTTCCAATTCAATAATACGGTTAAAGTATCTTTTTTCGGCAAGGATAAATAAAGCGAAAATAGAAAAGAAGGTGTGGATCGGAAAGTCTAAATCGTTTAAAGGGAGATTGCATGGATTCTTCCTAAAAATTTCTTATGCCAAAAAAGATGGCCGTTAATGCCTGAATCTCATCATTAACGGCCACTTTTAACAAATCAAAACTCGGCCGTTATTTCTCAATTGGCCCAATATTCCCTTTTCAAAAATGAGACTGCCCCCAACGTCAAATCAATGTATAGCAATAATAACCTTCTCTTTTTCAGGAAAAATCGCTCAAATTAGGTTAAAAGCAAGCTAAGACTTTCTATTTACTGGTTTTGGGAGCGTCGTTGGCCAGCATGGATCGCAGCTCTTGATATTCCGGTGACTTCGGGTCCGCTGCCGCATTAAGTTTGCGCTGTAAATCAACATATTCACTTAGTTTCTCAGGGCTGGGCGGGAAGTTAATCTTGTAGTAATAGGGATTGGTCCCAAGTTCTTTTGCAAGCTTTTTTGCTTTAGTCCTGTCATTGCCGAAAAGAGCCTCAACGGCGATGGTGCGCGCAAACTGATCCATATACCACAAATCCAGTAAACTAAAAGCACCCGGCTTTTGGGGGGACAACCGTTCATCCGTCGTGAAAACCATAAGTTTTTGCCCCAGGGTAAAGGTTTTGGCGCCCATACCCATTAGGCTGCGCAGGGTTGTGGAGACCACTACCTCGCCTCCGGTTTGCGCGCCGCCGGATGTGGCCCATGCGCTCGCGGAAACCCCGGTCAGATCTGTTGGCCCTACTTCAAAGAAACGACGCATATAATAGGTAGGTCCCTGTGCCCAAGTATCTCCTCCCAGCAATATGACTTGTGGACCATGGAGGACTTTCCGGATTTTATCACCATCATCGTAAAACGTGGAACCATCATAATAAGTAGTGGAAATATTCAGATTATGTTTGGCAATCGCCTGTTGCAATAGAATAAAAATGCCAAACCCCGCACGCAAGGAATCGTGCCGGTCGGTATAGGGGCTGGGCGCCACGCATATGAAACGTACTTCAACGGGATCGTTTGCGGCTGATGGTGCACTTGGTTCAGCAAAAACAAGGCTTTCAACCGCCAAACAAAGAAGGAAAGCAGAAACGATTTTCCGGAAAAGATTAAAATTCATTGCGGGCTCCTGGCTGAATATGAGTTTGCTTTTGGGGGGTTCCCAAAAATTTTATGGAAATATAGCAAAAATCCGTAGTTAATGCAAAATAACATGAAATTGGGGTTTTCCGCTAAGAATTTAATCCTTTTTAATGAAACCGCCAGGAGGGAACGTAGGTCCTTTGCCAAACATAGGGTCAAAATAGTGGCTGATAGGCATCCCATCATTTCCCGGAGGCTCCACCACCATGGTCTCGGGAAACGATGTAATTTCCATGCCTTTTCCGTTGGAGGGCTTTATTGCTATAAACCCAATATCCGGCTCACCTCCATTCCAGTCCCTTACATTTTGTTCATCAGATTCTTCGAGGATAAAGACCTTTGAAGGACTCTCTTTGCCTTTAGAGTCGAATACAAAGACATAGCTGAATTGATCCAAAGTTTTTTCCAAGGCATCTTTTAGGGGCAAGTAAAAAAAGGGGACAGGCAAATAATGCTTCTGTTCGAAAGGGCGCTGGGAGAAATGCGCCTTAAAGAAGGAAGGTTTTTGACTTTGATGCGCCATTTTGCTAATCTTTGGGCGAATCCGGGAACCAAAAATGAATGTCAACTTACTTTCCATTTCCACCTTAGTTTTTTGCCTTTTTGGTGTTTGTGGGGGCGGGGGAGGGGGCCCCAAAAACAAAAAAAAACCCACCTAAAAAAAAAAACCCCAAACAAAATACAAA
>JAJDAS010000540.1 GCA_029261755.1 Nitrospinia bacterium | reverse complement strand
TGTCAAGTCCTTTGTTTTAATGTGCTACACAGTTCTACATACTTCGCGATACTATTATTTCTGCGACTACATATTTCCCAAGAATTACGCATACCCTCTAAAAATAAGGGTTTTGTAAAAATCTTCCCGGAAAAGGGGTTAAATGCCGGGTCTGACCATGTCTTTGCGATCACCTTACCCAAGTTTCTTTGCTGTTCTTGAATTAACATTAGCTTCCCTCCCAGAAAAGTTTTCTTTTTTGATTGGCTGAAACAATTTTTGAGCGCTAAAAAAGAAAGATATGTTCACTAAAAACCTGTAAACGTTAATATTTATTTTGTCAAACTTCTTCCAGAGTGTATTGGGTTTGTGCAATTATGCTGCTTAACTTAGGTCGCTATCGCCCACAATATGAGGGAATTAATGTTGATTCGCGGAAGTCAATGAAGCTTCAGCTATTCACCATCATAAATAAAAACAGAAATCAACAACAGTTATTCGTTGGACCGCACCCCGGAGTAATCTCCGCACTGGCCAACCCCGAAGAACTGACCATATCTATTTCCTCGTAAGATAAAAATTCTCTTGATGGAGGCATGGGTAGCGTCAGGTAAGTTTTCTCGGCAGTATTTTCCACCACTTCAACTCCTGCCCCTTCTGTTGTCTCAACCCCCATCTCAGTTAGGACCTTCTTCGGATTACCCTTCAGCCGTTCTTTAAATGCAGGATCGGCCCACGCTTTTGCGATAACTTTGCCCAGATTCCTTTGTTGTTCTTGAACTAACATTGGCTCCCCTCCAAAAAAATTAGATTGCTTAAAAATACCATAAATGCTTGCAGATCGTCAATTATTTTTTCCTAAAAATTTCTGATATTAAAACTGAGGCAATACTGCCATTCATTATTACATGACTTTCGGCGATTGGATAGCTTTTAGCCATTTAAATCATACACGCTTGAATATTCAACAGTTGGCATAACATTTAAGCTAATTTCAAGAGGATAACTAACTTGGATTTGCCCATAAATAAGGCTTTTCAAAAAATCTAACCATGAATTTATTCTTCAGGTATATTTTAGCATTATACGAAAATTAAGTTGTTCGATTTAAATGGCCAGCAACTGGTCAATCGCCTAAAGTCATGTATTACATGACTTTCGGCCATTTACTTACGAGCGCCCAGTTAAATCATACTTTCAAAAATTTTAATTTCCGAGCTTAACGTTTTAATTCTACTTTGTTAAGATTTCTTGTTAATGGCTAGTTGTGACTTAGTTGGTTCGTAGTTCCGCCTTCAGGCGGGTAGTTAAGAGCCGAAAAAATAGAAAAGCCCGTCTGATGGCAGAACTACAAGCCTAACTAACCCTATTAGATGCAAATATTCAGTCCTGCTTTTTAACTTAGCAAAGTAGAATTAATCTGTTTTATATGATAAATACGTTTAATTTATTAGCGAAGTTGCTTATCAAACGGACATGCATTATATGCCTGATGTAAAAAAGTACAATTTAAGTGGGCTCTATTTTTGTGATGGCCGAAAGTCATGTATTAGAAGAAAGCGAGAAAGAAGCCGTAAGACTTCTTGGAGCGAAGTCCAAGAATGGCGTCGCCGTTGGACTGCTGACAGTGTGCAAAATGCTCTTGATCTCCTTGGTGCTGGAGCATCACCGGAGGAAATTTCAAAGGCAACGGGAATCGGTGTACTATGGAACGAAGAAGGCCAACGTTTTGCCCCTGATCTTCGTGGCTTTGATGTCACTTTACTCCCATTTTACAAGTGCCGGTTCGGAACTTTTGGCAAACAACGTAAACCGAAGGACATATTGCATCTAAATCTTATTCAGCAAAAGCTTTTGAAAATAAGTCTTTTTCGCTATAATGGGAAATCTTATTAATACATTTTTCAAGTCGATTAAAATGGTTTATGTAGTCATTCATTATAGAAAGAGGAGTTCAGTGATAGAGATTATGAAATAAGAGCATAAAGTAATTAAAAATAGATATTGCGTGCGTTAACGCAGTAATCGTTTTATCCGAAAACCGCCAATTTTCAAACAAGGTAAACGATACTGACGGGAACGCGCCCGAAATGGGCGCGTCTTCTCGTTCGTGTTTACCTTGTGGGGCTTGGCGGTCCCTCGGATAAGACATGAACTTGGAGTTCGCGCCCTTTTTTTTGTTTGGGGAGGGCGTGAGATGTTTTTAAAAATAAAAAATAAAAAAAATGAAAAAGAAACGCGCAGTTTTTCTCATGCATCCCCGCGATCATCAAGACCTTGTGGAAAGATTTTGGTGGACTCGCTTTATCCCTGCCTCCATTTCAGACCCCATACTTCCAAGGCTCTCTGGTCGAGTCGGCTTCACTGTTTGTGAAAAAGCAGATGGATACGACAACTTGGAAATTTATCTTATTGCTGTTCTATTAAAAGGCCATCAAATTGTTTCAACCAGCTCAAAAGAACTCCGAACCGTAAGGCGGCGTATCCTTGAGGTCGTTCATTTTGCCCAACATAATATAAAAGCCGATGTTATAGGTCTTGGCGCCTTGACCGCCTCAGTAACTAATGGCGGACAATGGCTGGTTAATCAAGACGGTTTTTTTCCCAACATAACCCATGGCGACGCTTACGCCACATCAATATCAGTTGAAGGCATCGACAAGGTCGTCTCACTTTCCGGGTTGTCCAATCCCGTAATAGCCATTGTTGGCGCATACGGAATAATTGGCACGGCAGTATGCAAAATATTATCGACTAAATATCCCTTAATTATGATGGGAAGGAATAAAGCCAAATTGAGCCGTGTCCATGAGTCCCTGAACGGAAAAGCCATGGTTACAACCGATATCAATAAAATTAAAGAAGCGGATATTGTTGTGACGGCTACAAGTCATCCTCAGGCATTAATGCGATCAGAATACTTAAAGCATGGGGCTATTGTTTATGACATATCCCAGCCGGAAAATGTGAGTAAAGCCCTTTTAAAAGAAAGACCGGACGTATTAAAGATTGATGGATCACTTGCCAAAATACCGGGAATCAATATTAAATTCGATATGAGAACCGGAAAGGGAGCAACATTTGCGTGTCTTGCAGAAACTATTTTGATGACCCTGGAAAACATCAAAGGACATTTTGTCGGAGAAGTAGATTTACAACATATGGAGCGGCTTAAAAGCATTGGTAAAAAATATGGCTTTTCCCACGCGGAATTTACACAATTTGGCGATAAAATAAGCAGAGAGCAACTATCGCGATGACCCTATAGAAATTGACCCGAAAGGAAGGAATACCCCATGGACGAAAAGGAAATAAGGAAAATCGTTTCCATCTTTAAAAAGAGTCCTTTCCTATCCGAGATGGATCTCTCGGACGCGGGAAAAAGAATCCGCTTGAAAAGAAGCGCCGTCATAGGCTCCGTCCGGGCCGATCATTCCGTGATTCAGGGAAAAACCTCTTCCGAAAAGGACCCTGCCGCGCCAATACCGGAGGAGGCTAGGGAAAATCTCCTGAAAATCGAATCTCCCCTGATAGGGACCTTTTACCGAGCCCCTTCGCCCAAAGCCAAACCCTTTGTGGAAACGGGGGAGACCGTTCAAAAAGGCCGTGTGGTTTGCATCATCGAGGCTATGAAATTGATGAACGAGATTGAATCGGAGGCGGAAGGGAAGATTGTGGAAATCCTTCCCCAAAACGGTAAATTGGTTGAATGCGGGGAAACCTTGTTTCTTCTGGAACCTTGGAAACAACCGGAACGCTGATTCGGTGGATAGGCCCTGATTATTTAGGCTTACAAAGTCAATTTGAGAATTCATCTATCACAATTAAAATAGCCTTTAAAATCAAAGATATGGAACCACGAATTACATAAATTATACGAATTAAAATAAGAACCATTTAAAAAAATAATTCGAGAAATTAGTGAAATTCGTGGTTTAGAAAGTTTTTTGTTTTTTTATAACTTAAAAAATAACCGATGATTAATTCTTGCGCTTCTAAACCTAAACAGAGTTCATTTACCCGCGAGGAACTTATCAAATGCGGGACGGGGGAAATGAACGGTACAGATTTTCCCAGGCTGCCTTTACCGAATATGCTCATGCTGGATCGCATCGTCAGGATATCCGATAAGGGCGGACGCTATGGGAAAGGGGAAATCATCGCGGAGTTGGATATTCACCCGGGTCTATGGTTTTTTTCCTGTCATTTTAAGGATGATCCCCTTATGCCGGGTAGTTTGGGTCTGGACGCGCTTTGCCAACTCATGGGTTTCTATCTTGCTTGGAAAGGCCATAAGGGTAGAGGCAGAACCTTTGGATTTGGGAACGTTAAATTCAGGGGTGAAATATTACCTTCCGCCAAGAAGGTAACTTATCATGTCGATATTAAACGAGTAATGGCCGGGAAGATAGTGATGGCAATTGCAGACGGCGACGTATCCGTAAAAGGGGAAAAAGTTTACACCGCCAAGGCTTTGCGCGTTGGCATCATTTCGCATAAGGAAAAGAGGCAGTAGTTAACTTATAAATATTAGTCAGGATAACATTTCGATTATCAATAGTTTTTATCGGTTTTAAAAAAAGAAATCTTTTCAAATGACTTCCGATTTTTCATGAAGAATTTATAAGAAATAAAATTTGCACCTCTTATTTTTTGATTTGCAAGTTAAAAATCATGTTAATCCTGTTATCCTGTCTAAATGTTTTCCAGTTCAAAAAAACTTATTAATTACAAAGAGTTAAAGAGAGAAAGAGAAAAGCAAAAGCTTTATAATTTATCTTTTCCCCCCTCCTTTACTCTTTTCCTCTTTGTGATTTTTTTCTTATAATCTTGTCAAAAAAGTATCCCTTGGAGGTATTAGTGCGTAAATGGGATTATTGGCCTCTTATATTTGCCGTTGTTTTTACCCTTATTTGCGCCTACGGCAATATCTTCCTGGTCCAAAAGGGCGGCATCCTTGATAACGCCATTCTTAAAAAGGATGACCCTTACAGGCAGATGGATAAATACGTAAAATCCGTCTTTGCCGGACAGGAAGGCGTGATGTTTATCCTCCGCTTTCCAGGAAGGATCAAAAACGAGAAAGATTTAAAATCTATTGAAGAATTCCATCAGGAAATTTCCGATGCTTTTCCAAATAGAGGAATACACAGCCTTGCCAATGTCTCCAATTACAGGGATATCAATAATACCCTTTATAGCGACAAGTATACGGATACGATTAGTATCGTTTTCAGGAGAAATAATCGTTTCAATTTTGATATTTGGAAAAACCAGGTTAAATCCGACCCCGGCGTATTGGGCATCTTAATAAACCAGGACTTTACCCACGCCGCTTTTATCCTCTACCTCGAAAAAGGATATGATGAGATTGAAGTCTTTCGCGAAGTGGTTCAATTCTCGGAAAAGAGAGAAATTTCTGAATTGGAATGGTTTATAAAAAGTGAAATTACCCCTAAAAATCCCAACCTGTTAATCTCCGGCTGGGTGGTTGGAAGGGGTTTAATAGACGGAGCCCTGAATGCCGACATCCTGAAAATGCTCACGCTTGGCATTTTCTTCTCGGTTTTGTTGTTCTATTTCTCCACAGGTTCCTTATCCCAATCCATGATTTCCGCTTTCTTTGTGATTCTGCTCAGTATTTTCTGGACAAGGGGTGAAATTGGAATCTTTAACTTTCTCGGTTTTGAAATCAGGGAAAGGGTGTACGTTATACTGGCTTATACCAACTGCATTGTGCAGGGGATCAGTTTTTCCCTGCATATGTTCTCTTCTTATAACCCCTTTTCCGGGAAGATTTTTACAAAACCCTTATTTTTAGAGGGTATGCGTAATTCTTGGGAAATATGTAGTCGCAGAAATAATAGTATCGCGAAGTATGTAGAACTGTGTAGCACATTAAAACAAAGGACTTGA
>JAJDAS010000539.1 GCA_029261755.1 Nitrospinia bacterium | reverse complement strand
TCAAGTCCTTTGTTTTAATGTGCTACACAGTTCTACATACTTCGCGATACTATTATTTCTGCGACTACATATTTCCCAAGAATTACGCATACCCTCTAAAAATAAGGGTTTTGTAAAAATCTTCCCGGAAAAGGGGTTATAGTGAGGCGAAATATTATGGAAGAGAGGTGATGACGATATATGACTTATGTATTACCATAGGTGCTGAAGATCGAAGAGGTGAAGCTGGATAGAGTGGCAAGATAGGTGACCCGGTTTCACAGCCCCTCCCAAATTAACATTCCATAAATTGCAAATTTTTTATTAAGGAGGCCCCATGAAACGACTTCTTTTTCTTGCATTGCTCACTTTAAGAAAAAATGGAGTGAAAGACCCTCTTGCTACATACATTTGTCGTTGGTACTTTAATGATTATGACTAATAAAAGAAGGGGTTATTGCGTTTTTCAAAGCCAATAGTTGTTGAGGCTTCATATCCTTGGTAAACCTCGACACCCTCCTGATCTGTCCCAAGTTATCGTGCCATGTGTTGCGTTAGTCTGGGGATCGATAACGGCAGCGGAGAGCACTCATTATACAATGGCAAGGATAGTAAACTAAAAAAGGCTGGCAACCCGTTTAAGGATCACTCGCCCATAGAAAAATTAATCTGCCGGTACGGCCATTTGATTAAAGAGGTCAACCAGGAACAAACCCAAAAACTGGACAATATTCTTGGATTTTCCAACCCTCTCCAAAAAACTGTTAGAATCAGGGGGTTTAGAACAAAAAAAAGGGCCTACGGTTTCCCGTAAGCCCTTAAATTTATTTGGTAGCGGGGACAGGATTTGAACCTGTGACCTTTGGGTTATGAGCCCAACGAGCTGCCAGACTGCTCCACCCCGCAACAGAATCAAGTATGATAATTCATATTGCCTTGCCATGTCAAGAAATTTAGATTCTTATTCAGTCATCATGGGTAGAGCACTTCCAAAGACTCTCTTTACATCCCCCTAACCCCCTTTAATGAAGGGGGAATTAGTGGTAGGTTTCTTTGAAAAAAGTGAGTTTTTGGAAGTGCCCGGTAATCAATTCTCTTAGAGCACATTGTGTAACCATCCCAGAGCTATTCTTGGTACGTTCCTAAGCCATACTTTTATGGAATATTTCCAGATCTGATTTCACGCCGTTTTACGCGATCAATAGACAAAGGAGGGGTGTTGGAAGATTGGAGTGGGTTCATCAGGTAAGAGCGTAGCCCATCAGTTTTGATACCAGTTTGGCGGCCAGGAAATCGGGAGCTACATTTTCACTGTTTGGCAAAAGTTCCACCACATCGAAACCCACTATTCTTTTCCTTTGGCAAACCTTTCGGAGAATTTCAAGCGTTTCGTACCAGAGCAGTCCACCCGGTTCGGGGGTTCCCACGGAAGGCATGATGGAGGGATCCAGAACATCCAGATCGATGGTGATGTAGACCTCTTCCTCAAGGGTTTCCACCATGTCGTCCACCCACCCGGTTTGTCCTACAATATTTTTTGCCCAGAATATCTGTTCAGAATTTTTTCTAACAAATTCCTCCTCTTCCCTGCAAGTGCTTCTGATCCCTACCTGGGTCACGGAAGCCATTTCCATACAACGACGCATGGCCGATGCGTGGCTGTATGGGGTGCCCCAATACTGTTCGCGGAGATCGGTATGCGCGTCCAACTGAAGGACGGAAAGATCTTTGTGTTTTTCAGATAACGCCATGACGGCCCCCACGGTGATGGAGTGTTCCCCTCCCAAAGTAACGGGAAATTTCCCAGCCTGAAGGATTTCCTTCACCGTATCCCGTACCCGCAACACCATGGCTTCCGGAGATGCCAGGGTGGGTTCCAGTTCGCCCAGGCTGAAAATCCCGTAATCGGAAATTTCCATGCCGTTTTCCTCATCATAAAGCTCCATATTTCTGGATGCTTCAATGATGGCCCTAGGACCGTTTCTGGTCCCGGTCCTGTAAGACACCGTTCCATCAAAGGGGACAGGAAGTACCGCGATTTTGGCTTTTTCATAGTCCTCCGGTTTGTTTGGCAATCCACCGAAGGAAAAGGGGATAAGATTGTTTATCATGGTTAGTACGGGATGAAGCGGAAAGATTCGTGTTGGAGTAATGGAATGATGGAATGATGGAATGATGGAATGATGGAATGTTCCGATTTTACATTCCATCATTCCATTACTCCGATGTTCCAAAGTGCTACATTTTACCTCACTATCCCATTCAAGTATACTTTTCAATACAAACTTTTCCAATACTTTAGAACCTTTAAAATCAAAATCAAACAAAATTTCACAAAGAGTAAAAGGGTAAAAGAGAAGAGAAAAAAGGAAATATCTTGCTTTAATTTGTTTTGTTCTTCAGCTTTCCTCTTTAACTCTTTTACTCTTCGTGAATAAAATCTTTTAAAAATTAGTGGAGATTAGTGGTTAAAAAGTTTCTTTTTGTGTCTTTGTGCCTTCGAGGTAAAAATTTCAAATATTTTTGGATAGACTTTCATTTGATACTACTATGAACTTACCGGACGTCAAAGCATATACGGTTACAGGACTAAACCGAGAGATCAAAAACCTCCTGGATGCGGAATTGGGTTCCGTTTGGGTGGAAGGTGAGATCTCTAATCTGAGGACCCCATATTCCGGCCACTCCTACTTCACCTTGAAGGACAAGAACGCCCAGATACGGTCGGTGCTTTTCAAAGGACAGAAGTCCATGGTCCGATTTGAAATCGAGGACGGCCAGCAGGTCCTGGTCCGGGGTAGGATCACCGTTTACGAACCCAGGGGTGACTACCAAATCATTGTGGATTACATGGAGCCCAAGGGATATGGCGCCCTGCAAAAGGCATTCGAGCAGTTGAAGGAAAAGCTTTCCAAAGAGGGCCTTTTCGACGAACAATACAAGAAGCCCATCCCGTATCTTCCTCAAAAGATCGGCGTGGTTACCACCGCCACCGGCGCGGCCATCAGAGACATCTTGCAGGTTCTGGACCGGAGATTTTCCAATGTGGAGGTGCTCATTGCTCCGGCAAAGGTCCAGGGAGAAGGAGCAGCGGAGGAGATCGCCTCGGCCATCCACGATTTGAATCTCCATGGGCAGGCAGAGGTAATCATCGTGGGAAGGGGAGGAGGATCGCTGGAAGACCTTTGGGCTTTCAATGAAGAGGTTGTGGCCAGGGCCATCTTTGGATCCCGAATCCCCATAATATCTGCTGTGGGACATGAAATCGATTTCACCATTGCCGATTTCACAGCAGACCTGCGGGCACCCACCCCCTCTGCCGCCGCAGAGATGGTGATTCCCAATAAAGCCGATCTGCAGGAAACGGTCCTTTCCTTGAAAAAAAATCTTGTTTGGATCATGGAATCAAGATTGGAGAATCTCAGGGAAAAGCTGAGTTCCCTCAGAGAAAGAAGATTCTTCCGGGAACCCGGCGTCCTCTACGAAGCCGCCAGACAGAGGTTGGATTACCTGGCCCTGGAGTTGGAGAGGAACAGTCTGGACAAGATAAAAGATCAAAGAACCAGGTTGGATCATTTTTCTCGCTCCCTGGAATTGCTTTCTCCCTCTAACAGGGTCAAAGCATATGAAGAAAAGCTTTACAATCTTTCCAGAGTTCTTGGGGAAAGGGCCAGGCAGATTATTTTTTTGAAAAAAGGGGAACTGGAAAAAGGATGCAGCCGATTGGATGCCCTCAGCCCCCTGGCTACTCTTTCCCGGGGATATAGTATCTGCCGAACCCCGGGAAAAAAGGTGGTTCGGGATAGCGGGCAGGTGAATGAAGGTGATGAGCTGAACCTACTTCTTCACAAAGGGGAGCTGTTTTGCCGGGTGGAGGGGAAACGGGAAGGGTAGAGGTGTTTTCATTTGAAAAGTGAAGCGGCTCTTAGCCCTGGTAAGGGCGTAACAATATAGCCCAGTGCGTAAGCGCTGGGTGAAAAGAAAAAAATATTTTCAGCTCTGGAGTGACACACCAACCACTCAATTAACTTGGTGCTAACCCGACCCGGCATAAAACCATTGATGGAATTTTCGGTGCTTTATTGTTCGATAAATATTTCCGGTTGCTCTATATTTTGGATTGCGAATTGAAAATGCTGACAATAGGCCATCCCTTTAGTTGGCTGAAAGCGTTATAGAAAAGCTTGACCCACTTTTTGAGAAGTTAAATGGCCGCCAAGTCTTCATCTCAAACCTGCCCTACACCCCTCGGTACTGAGAATAAGGAAGGTTTCTTTAGAGTAGCAACACGGTTGCCACACTCCAAAAAAAATCCCAAGATCAACTTGGGAAGTAAAGTTTTTCTCTTCCATTTTTTTCCTGCTTTCCTGCATTCCTAAGCAAGTTCTTTCATTACAATCATTCCTTCCGAAATTTAATTCAGCTATAAAAAAATTGAACAGTAATTAGAAAAAGTCCTGGATTTTTTGTATAGTTGCTATATGGCTATTACTCTGGTTTTTATTTTATGGATCTTCCTGGGTATATGGTTGTCTGCCAAAGCGGAGGCCCTTTATCTAGTCCGTTTTCTTTTCGGAAACGGAAGAGACAAGCAAGAGTTCGCCCATTGCCTCAATAAAGTGGTAGGTGTTTCACTTTTTTCGGCCCTTTGCCTGGTGCTGATTGTCCTTGTCCATACCTGGTCGCATGAATGGTAGAATTCTTAATTTGTCACTCTTTTTTCTCTCTGCGAACTCCGCGAACTGCGAAAATTGTTCGAGGCAGGAGCCTCGCAGTATGCATTCCCAGGGAGGACCCTGTGAACGAGATGAAAAAAAACAGAAAAGGAGAACAAAAATGCGCTTAATAAAAAGCTCCTTTAACTCCATCTTCTTAAAGACCACGTTCACAGCCATATTTGCACTACCCCTCCTCTACCTCCCTTCACCAGCGTCAGCGGAATCTCCCACCCTCAACGCGCCTTCGTCCATTAAAGTGGGCAACACCATTACAGTGTCGGTGGAAAACCGTAGCGGGAAAAAATGCGATTGGCAATTGGACAGGTCCCGACTCCAGCGCACACTAACCATACCCGGAAGCTGTATCGCATCATTCAAAGCCAAGGCAGAGGGAAGCGCCTGGATCAAGGCCTCCTTCAGGTCCGGTGGCTCCGCCACGTCAAACATCACCATCACTGGAAAAGGAAAACAAAAACTAAAACCTGGGAAGGCAGCTAAAGAAAGCAAAAAGAGCCCCAAGTCCGGTGCCTCGGAAATGTCTCCACAGAAGGTCAACAAAATCCAAGCCTTGCTGGATAGCTACAAGTCAAAGATGGGAGGTTCTTTGGTGGACAAGTTCAATCGGCAAGGTTCCCAGTCCGAATCCCAAAAAGTGTCCCTAAGCAATTCGGAAAACGGACGGCTTACCCAAAACGCGGAAAGCTTTTTCCAGGAACTGGCAAACAACGGCTTCACCATGCAGGACGTCATGGAGTTCAAGAAAATCAAGATGAAGCAAAATATGTCTGCCGGGGAGAGCGCCGCATCTCCGGGGAAGAAGTACTGGGACTCCAGCTACCTTGGCGTAGAACGCGCCCTCATGATGGGTAGGGTGGAGATTGTGCAATCCGTGTTCAACGACTCCCTCCTACATCTCTTTAAAAGCGACCCCAAAACCATCGGTGTGGTTTATGGGCAAATGGACATCGGCTCCTGGGCGAAACAGCAGTTGAAGGGTCTGGACTTCAAGGCTGACATCGACCTCAGTTCCCTGAGCACGGCGGCCAAGGCAAACCGAGCCCTGTCCAAAATATTCAAACACAAACTATCGGCTAAGGTGGGGCTTACCGCGCAGAACTTGGACGCCATCCTCACCCCCCACGGCCAGGCCGGCAAGGAGGTCTTTATCGGAGAATGGGGCAAAGCTTTCGCGGAAATGGATATGCTGAAACGCTCCAGTTGGAAACTCATCGAGCCCGTACTCGACAGCAACGGCAAGGTGGTGGATATTAAATTCATAGAAAAGCCCGGACAGCAGCTATTCTGGGAACACGCATTCCGCAAGGGTGAGGAATTCAAGCCTCCCAGGATCACCGCCAATATGGAACCCATGATGAGCCTGGAAATGCTCCGGCACATGAAGCACGACATCGTGGACTCCAACGCCTTTTCCGCAGGAGACAAGGTGGTGAAGCTCCTGAAATACGTGGAGCGAAGCTACGCCATGAACAAAAAAGCCACAGCCGGGACCGGTTGGAATCCCTTCGATAGTAACGATCCTGCCCTGGCGGACATGGCCAAGAAAATCGTGGATCCATCTGTAAAGAGTGACCCTGCCAAGGTGGCGGCCATGATGGAAAGCTTTATCGGCCAAAAAATAACCCTACAAAATGTGGACGGGATAGTCCAAAAAATTACGGAACGGGCCAGCAAGGCCATCTCCCGCAATAGCGAGATGGGCCTTTCCCACAGGCTTCGCTCCATAGCCGACATCAAAGACGAGGATAAGAGAAGGACCGCCCTGGACGATATGTGGAACCAGATGAAAAAACAGATCAAGGTCCTCAATGAAGTGGGAATGACACCCCCGGAAATCGTTAATAGAATCCTGGACCTGGCCATGAAGCTCCGGGAAGGAGGCATCTCTCCCGAGTATGTGAAATACGAGGAGATGTTCCGACAGATGGTGGTGGATGTCCTCAATTTCCCAAAAAACAAGGTATCCCTTCTCCTTATGGGCGGTGAGGCCCAGCTCCGCTCCTACTGCAAAAAGAAACTCAATTGGCCGGACGAACGGATCGACAAGCTGGTGAAAAAGATCAGGACCAGCGGCCATAAAATATCCAACTTCTTTATTGGCTTCCGGGATTTCAACAACAAGCTCACCGAGACCATGGGCGGTAGTAAACTGCTTCAAACGTCAGACTGGTTGGACAATGGGTTCGCCGTCTATGAGTCCTACATGAACTCTCCCACGGCATCCGGCGCCCTTTGGGCCGCCGCCTCCACCATGGGCGAGATCGGGGTCCAGATGAAATGGCCCATTGCCGGAATGCCCATCGCGGTCTATCACTCCTTTTCTCAGGGAAGCCCAAAGCCCTTGGGAATGGCAGCCATGTTTTACTTCTTCCCTTCCGTTGGAATGGTTCACGTGGCCTCCCAGAATCTGAAGAGGCTGGACACCGCCTACACGGACAAACAATTTTACAACTCCCTGGAAAAGATGCTTGAGATAACGGAGTTTAATCAGGATGGGAAGGTAACCTCCTTTAAAAAACTCAACCCCATAAACAAAACGGTGCAGTTCGAGGAGTCCGTTACCCCGCCGGGAGACCGCCAGCAGATAGCCGACATCTGCCAGAACCCGGAAAGGATCATTGCCACCTCCCCCGGATTTAAATACTGGAATTCCCTTATTCCTGATCAGGGTGATTACCATATGTACGCCACAAAGCTGGAAAGGCTCGGCCGCTACTTCCCCCATAACGAGGAGATCGGTTTCTGGACCACCATCATGGCCCAACCTCCTCCAGAGGACGGAAAGGCGGAGGAAAGAGAAAAAGTCCTCCGGGAAGGAGAAAAAAGGCTCCGCAATATTGTCTGGATTGCCCTGGCGGACGCCTTGGAATCGGCCGCCAAGTCAGCTGATAACAGCAAAGTGGACGCCTGGAAGGAAAAGATCAAGGAGCTTGAAGAAGAATTTGGGCTGACCTACTCGCAAATGGCTAAGGATAGCCTACAAAGCCGAATCGATTGGGAAATCACCAAACAGACAGGACTCGTCACCCAAATGGTGTCAGGCGACAACATTTACGCCGTGGGTCTTATATACGAAAAATACATCAACGCCTATACCGCCATACTGGAAATCAAGAAAAAGATTAAAGGTTTATGGATAAGTGAGGCCAAGCTCTACAAATTCCCCAGCAAACCTCCTATTAAATTTCTGTTTTACGGGAAGAAGGGCTCTCCCGTCCTCACCGGAGACCCTGCAAAGGACACTCCCATTGCCGAGAAATCTCTGCTTGCCCACGTGGCCAGGGTAAGAAAAATGAAAAGCGACCTGCGAAGCGCCCTGGCAAGGACCATCGAAATCCCCAAAGACCAGGACCATCTGAAAGTCCTTGGGAAACTTGCCTATGAGTACGAACGCCTGCTGGACGACACCCCGGCTCGAAGCGGAAAAGGCTCCGAGGCCAACGCGGAAGACCTTAAGCCCAGGGCCAAGGCATACAAGGCATACCTGGATCTTCTTCGGGCAGCGGCGGCCCTGGATATCCAATGTCCTGACAATATGAGCGTTGGCGAAACTGTTACACTCCGGGCCGTGGTTCCATCCGGCAAGGCGAACCTTTCAAAACTCCGTCTGGAATGGAGTGATAAAGATCGGATAGGAGAGGGTGCAACGGTGAAATATACTCCCAAAACAGCCGGTTCTTACGACATCCGGCTGGCGCTGTATATAAATATCCAGGGAAAAGAAAAGAAGCTTGCGGAGAAAAAGAGACGCATTCAGGTAACCGATGAATACGGAGTTAAACTAAGCATTCGCGGGACTACCAAGGCAGCAGCAGGTTCTCAGGTGGCCCTGAACTCCGTTCTGGACGGATGGGAACCCTTTCTGAAAAAGCCCCGCTTTGACTGGACCATTGGCGGAAAAAAGGCGGGTAGAAATGAAGCCTCCTTAACATTTATTCCCTCCAAGCCAAGTTCATTATCCGTAAAATTGCAGGTCACGGGTGAAGTAAACGGCAAGCCAAAGATCCTGGCCCAGGCCACCCATACGGTGATGGTATCCAAGGACATGGAGGAAGAAAAGCGCAAGCTGGAAGAAGCAAGGCTCAGGAAGGAAGAAGAGGAGCGTTTAAGGCGTGAAGAGGAAGAGGAACGTAAGAGACGCCAGGAAGAGGAAGAAGAGCGTAAAAGGCAGGAAGAATCTGAGCAGTCGGCAAGCGCTGGCCAGCAGAAGACAGAGGGCAAGCAAGAAAAGACTGCTAAAGTTAAGCCTCCGAAATCCAAAAAATGGTTTCTTAACTGTCTCTGCTATTACGCAAATATGGGTGGAAACGCCGGTGGATTTTACAAACCGGAGCGTCATGAAGGTAGCCCATCCTGCAGGGACACATCCGGGGGGCCATGTGTTTACGACGGATTTGGATGCTGGAGAAATTTTTTGCCCAACTCCAAAGAGGCTATTGACTATTGTACGGTAGAAGGAAACTTTCCCAAGGGCAAATATACCAAAGATGATGTAGACAAGGAAAACAAGAAGTTCGAGAAACCTTTGCAAATCAAACTCACTTCTTCAAAACATGAGATGCTTTCCTGCGAAAAAAGAGCAGTATCCATCAAGGCATCGGCCAAATATGGCCGCCCTCCCTATAAATACTCCTGGCCTGGCCATGCCGCTAAGGATTCGAGCCTGAGTCTTACTCCGAAAAAAGAAGGGGCTACTTCGGTAAGTGTCACCGTTACGGACTCCATGGGTAATTCCACCACCGCCTCGGTTTCCATCTCCGTGAAACCCGTAACCCTGAAGATCAAAAAGACTTCCCCTCAGGAAAACAAGATAGTCATTGGACAAAAGGCTGAATTCGAAGTCATGCTCAGTTCCGGCGGCAAGGAGGCGAGCTGTTCCTATACCTACCAGTGGGAGCCTCATCCCCGCGTGACCTTTTCACCCCACGAGGGGACCTCCACCTCAACCACGGCTAAATTTACGCAATTGGGCAACGAGCAGGTTTGGGTAAAGGCGTTGGAGAAGCAAGGCGGCTCCATGGTCACCGTTGCTGAATCCGATCAAATCGCCATGGAGGTGATCTCTCCCTCTTTAACACTCACCGTGGAACCCAAGGACCCCATGGTGGGACAAGAGGCCAAGGCCATTGTAAAACCGGAACCCGATCCGGGTAAGGGAATCGATTTCCGATGGATGCCCCTTCCCAAGAACGCTAAGGAACTGATCACATCACCGGACGCCAGGGAACTGCTCTTCATTCCCAAGGACACCAAGCCCATACAAATCGAGGTGCTGGGCCGTGTCCCCGGAACAGGGGAGGATTTAGGCAGGGCACAGGCCACGGTCCAAGCCAAGCCTTACAAGGTCACAGTGAAAAATCTCGGCCCCATGGGCCCCAAACCCATGGTCTGGAAGGCGGGTGTTGGATTGGTGGAAGAGACCAAGGCCCTGGCCGTGCATCAGAATGTGCGGCTCCGGGTGGATATCCAGCCCGCACCTAAAGGTAAGGTGCATTACAAATGGACTCTCAACGCGGACAGCCATTTCGTGGGGGGAAGTTCAGGGCAGGAGGTAACCGTAAACCGCAGCCAGACCGGAACCTGCACAGCCATGGTAGAGGCAACGGACAAAGGCGGGAATATGCTGGGCAAGAGTTCCGGTCAGTTCAGCGTCTCCATTTCCCAAAGGACCCTGGAGCAAGCTAAAAAGACGGAAAAGGGCCAAAAAAAAATCAAGGAAGCGAAGGCCTTTTGGGAAAAAGGCCAGGTGGACAAGGCCGTTCTAAAGACTTCCGAGGCGGTGGTTCAGGCTCCAGGCGACCCGGAGGTACAAAAGCTTGCTCAAGAGTTCAGGCAAAAGAAGGCAGCCCTGGAAAAACATGTGGCAGCGGCAAAGAACCTACTCCGCCAATCCAAATTGGCGGAAGCAAAAAAAGAGTTGAACCAGGCATCCAAACTAAATCCTAAATACGGTCCTCTGGAAACCCTAAAGAAAGAACAGAAGAATAAACTGGAGGCTAAACTGAAGGATTTGACCAAGGCCGAGGCACTGAAACGGGAAGCGGAAAAATTGGAAAAAGAGGCTAGGTATCAGGAGGCCTTGGAAAAACTAAAAGAGGCCAATAAGCTCGCGCCGGTATTGAAGCTGGAATCGAAGATCCAAACCCTCCAAAAAGCCGTCGCAGGGCAGGGACGGTCACGCCAGTTGGAAGCAGAAGCGGCTCGATTGGAAAAAGAGGGCAAGCTCCGGGAGGCCAAGGCCAAGTATGGACAGGCGTTGCAGGTTAACACTGATCCCAAAGAGAAAAAGCGACTCCAGTCTTTGGAAAGGGGCGTAATTCAAAAGGAGAAAGACCTCAAGCAGGCCCAGCACTTGAGCTTTGAAGGAACGACCCTGTTCCAAAAAGAAAAGTATCAAGAGGCCAAGGCCAAATTTGAACAGGCAAGGAAGCTTGCCGCCCCCGCCCATAATGCAAAGTTGAACGATGAGATCAAGCGTCACCTGGACGCCATCAAGCACAGGCAGACGCCCAAATACCGCGCCGGCCGGCTTCGCTATCAAGCAGCCGAACTGGAGAAATCCGGTTCCTTAGTCAAGGCCCTGCCCAAGTACGAGGCAGCGCAAAGGATCGACCCTGACCCGGCTTATGAATCAAAAATCAAAAATCTGCGAGACATGATCAACGCGCATCGTTGGCGGGGAGAAGGGGCGGCCTTAGAAAGGCAAGGCAAACTTAAACAGGCCCTCGCCAAGTATCAAGCCGCCAATAAGGCCCGTTGGGACCAGCAAACGGAAGCGGCCATCAGGCGACTGAGCAAAGAGTTAGAAAAGAAAAAGCAGGCTAGTCAGGCCCAAAAAGCCGAAACTCAAAAGAAACAGACACAGCAGGCAAAGCTCGCACGGGCTCAGCAACTGGTGAAAGAAGGAGCCGCCCTGGAACAGCAGGGAAAATTCCATGAGGCCCTGAAGAGATACGAGAAGGCCTACGCCCTCTACCCCGATCCCGAACTGGGTAAGGGAATCAAAAAGATGAAGACCATATTAGCCAATAAGAAAAAAGAGGACCGCGCTGTCCAATTGATCAACGAAGGAAAGGCCTTGGACCAACAGGGCAAAGCGGAAGCAGCCCTCCGTAAATATGAAGAGGCATATAGAATTTACCCCGACCCGGAATTGCTCAAGGGGATCGAAATCAGGAAAGCCGCCCTGGCTAAGGCGAAGCAGGGAGCCGGGCAGGCCCAAAAAACAAGAAGGCAGCAAGCCACACCGCCGGGAAAAATGCTTCAAGGGACCTTCAGAGGACCGGTGAAGGGCAAAATTGTGCAAGGAAACATGACCCTGACCATCGTCATGGGCCGCGCATCGGGCAGCTTTACGGGAACTGCGGACGACGCCAAAGCGAAGGCGTCCATCAGCGCGAGCTACAATCCCAAGAAGGGGTCCATCAAAGGGACCATGTACGGGACATGGTGGGTAGAGAACTGTTCCGATCCCGGTTCCAGCCTCTGCAAAGGCGAACTGGGCGGAACCTTCCAGGGAACCCAACGAGGGAACGGCTTTTCCGGTACATGGGAGGGGTCGGGTGGATTGTCCGGTGATGGTGGGACTTGGTCGGTGAGGAAGTAAGGAAAGTTGAGGTTTAGGATTCAAAGGTTCAGGGTTAACAGCAAAACAAATGAGCGTAAAATAAACATTGACATCATTTCCATGAAGCGGTATTTTAAAAACAATTTGTAATATTGGGAGGAATTAATATTGGAGAATTTGAAAAAATCGCATCGGAGGCATTGGCTTTGCGTAATTTAAATAGGGCGGAACTTGCGGAATTACTAATTCACAGTATTGAAGAGAAAGAGGATGATGAAAACAAGTTAGCCTGGATTAACGAAATACAACGCAGAGACCAGGAAATCAGGTTAGGCGCTTCAGTAACCAAACCAGCTTCTGAGGTTTTGAAAGCTCGCGAGAAACTAAGATGCACGAAATAGAATTCCATATAGAAGTTTTTGGTTTTACTTCCTAGGGTCTTAGAAATAAATGCTTATATGTAACAATATGAGTTGAAAATAGGATGAACATTTCTAAAAAGATTTGCTCAAAAACGGCTGAAATTAATGAGTCTATTTCTAATAATCCAATTATTAAAGGCTTAATAGATGGTGGATTATCTTTAGTTCCATTTTTTGGTTCGGCTATTATTTCTTCTTTAAATGAACGTTCCAATCAACTTTTAAAAAAAAATTCTGAGAAATTTTGTGAAGAATTAAAAAAAATAACTGAAACTCTGGATGAAAATAAAATTAATCCTAAATTGAGCGATTTTTTGTCAAAATAAAATACCCTTTGGGCAATAAAGTGTTGATATAATTGAAGAACGCTAATTCAATTCAACTTTCAACAATTTCACCCAAAGGGTTATGTCATGAAAATCAAAAGTTCAGGCTATCATATCAGCAAAATTGAGGCAACGGAGGATAAAATTAGCGGCAGGGGCGGA
>JAJDAS010000538.1 GCA_029261755.1 Nitrospinia bacterium | reverse complement strand
TTTTGAAAGGCCCTTACAATAAAAGAGAAGAGACAACGTGATGAAAAAGGTCAACAAAATGTCGGTAACGAGGTACCTGGAAATGAAGAAATACTCCAGACAGCTCAATAGAACAATCCCCGATAGGAACCCGGTCAATTGATCGAATAGGGTTCTACCAATGAAAAATGTTACTAAGATGCCGCCAAGTCCAAAAAGCGCCGGGGTAAAACGGGCGGCAAATTCCGTCTCGCCGAATATCTTCATGGCGGCCGCAGTTGACCAATAGGTGATGGGTGGCTTGTGGAAATGCTTGATGAAGTTGTACCGGGGCGTGGTCCAATCGCCGGAACGAGCCATTTCCCAGGAAATTTCCGCGTAACGTGCCTCACTGGTTTCCAAAAGTCCGTAGCTCCCCAAACCGGAAAAGAGAACTAACGCCGATAACAAAGCCAGGGTTGGCCAGTTGGTGAGTTTTTCCAGATCACTCATATAGTGTCTTTCAAAAATGGTGAAAGATGACATTCTACCCCAATGATTTCCGCCATGTAAAACAAGACATGAAAGGTTGTGGTTATGCCTCTCTTCCGTTATTTCTCATGTGTAAAGCGTAAAAAAGAGGTTTTGTGGGCTCTGGTGGTAATCTTGACAAAAATTGTCGGGTATAGTATATTAACTAACAACTACGCGGGGAAATAACAAATGGGCAAATCCATCATAGAAACATTAAAGAGCGATATTCAGATCGTGCTGGAACGTGACCCGGCCTCCCGGAATGCCATGGAAGTGATCTTTTGTTACCCTGGCTTCCACGCCATGGTGTTCCATCGCATCGGTAACTGGCTTTGGCGCCATCAACTCTGTTTGATAGGCCGCTTTGTCTCCCACCTTGGCCGCTTTCTCACGGGCATTGAAATCCATCCGGCAGCGAAGATAGGAAATGGGTTTTTTGTCGACCACGGCATGGGGGTGGTGATCGGCGAGACAACGGAAATAGGCGATAATTGCACCATCTACCACGGTGTAACCTTGGGTGGATTCAGCAGAAAGAAGGAAAAGAGGCATCCCACCATCGGCAACAATGTAATCATCGGAGCAGGTGCCAAAGTGTTGGGACCTATCATTATCGCTGATAATTGCAAGGTAGGCTCCGGCTCCGTGGTGCTGGACGATGTTCCCAAGAATAGCACTGTTACCGGTGTCCCTGGCCGAATTGTTTACAGGGGTTCCGACAAGAAAAGCGCTGATGCCGAATATAACTGGCAATCCTCACCCGACCCCGTTGCCCAGGCTATCAAGTGTCTGCTGGACAAAATCCCTCAGATGGAAAAGGAAATTCAGGAGTTGCGGGATCAATTGCCATAATTGCCTTCCTTCTATCCCATCCGCATGGTACTCTGCACGTCTTTATTTCCACTGATTTGATATCTCTTTAGAAAAAATAATAAAATTAGTGGCGTTCCAATCAGATGCAATTTGACCTTTTTGGGTCCCCATAGAATCTGAGTCATTAGTTTCATCTAGAAGGAGTTTTAATTTGAAAAAGATATATCTAGACAATAACGCCACCACCCCTTTACACCCTGATGTGCTGGAGGCCATGCTTCCCTGCTATAAGGAGTTCTTCGGCAACCCATCCAGCGTCCACCAGTTCGGAAGAGGCGTCAAGATGAAGATGGAAGAGGCCAGGGAAAAGGTGGCCCGGTTGATGGGGGCTGAGACTTCAGAGATCGTTTTCGTAAGCGGAGGTAGCGAATCTGATAATTTCGCCATCAAGGGCACCGTTTTTCAACATGATCCCAAATCCGCACACATTATTACGTGCCAAATCGAGCATCCCGCCGTTCTGCAAACATGCAAGGGGTTGGAAAAACAAGGGTATCCGGTAACCTACCTTCCTGTGGATGCAAACGGTTCCGTTAATCCTGCGGATGTGGAAAAGGCTATAAGACCCGAAACCCGGATCATCAGTATCCATCATGCCAATAACGAAGTGGGGACTATCCAACCCATTGAGGAGATAGCGAGGATCGCTCGCGAGAAAGGAGTGCTTTTTCACACAGACGCCGTCCAGAGCTTTGGGAAATTGCCCGTTGACGTAAAAAAGATGGGAGTTGATCTCTTGTCGGTTTCCGCCCATAAATTGAACGGACCAAAAGGAGTAGGCGCTCTTTTCATCAAAAAGGGTATCAAGAAGATGATGCCTTTGATTGGCGGCGGACATCACGAAAGAAGCCGCAGGGCCGGGACGGAAAACGTTGCCGGGATTGTGGGGTTTGGCAAGGCTTGCGAGATTGCCTCTTCCCATCTGGGAGAAGAGGCTGCGCGATTAACGGTCTTACGCGACAAACTTTATAAAAATCTTTCTGAAAAGATCTCGCACACCACCTTGAATGGCCATCCCACCAACCGCCTTCCCACTACTCTGAATATGGGTTTTGAATTTGTGGAGGGAGAGTCCTTGTTGATCAATCTGGACCTGAAAGGTGTGGCTGTTTCCACGGGGTCTGCTTGCAGCTCCGGGTCGCTGGAACCCTCCCACGTTCTCATGGCCATGGGAATTCCTCACGAAAAAATCCACGGCTCTCTTCGATTCAGCTTCGGCTATGGAAATACGGAAGAAGATGTGGAGCTTTTAACTGAAATCCTCCCTCCCATCGTAGCGAAGATCCGGGAAATCTCTCCTTTGTGGGAAGGGTAGTAATGGATGATTTAGTCAGGCCCGAAATTGCCGCCATCAAGCCCTACCATGTGGAAAATCACCCTTGCGATGTCGTCTTGGACGCCAACGAGAACCCTTTCTCTCTGCCCGACGAACTGACGAAGGAACTGGAGAGTTTGTCAGGCCGCATGGAAATCAACAAATACCCGGATCCCGGCTCCAGGAGGCTTAAGGAGTCCTTAGCGGAAAGAGACGGAGTGGGTGCGGACCGGCTCTTGATAGGGAACGGGTCTGATGAAATTATCCAAATGATTCTCTCCGTATTCTGCCCCAAGGGAACAAAAGTCCTTTTCCCTGTCCCCACCTTTTCCATGTATTCCCTCATCACCAGTATGTGGGGCGGAATCCCCATAGAATGTCCGCTAAATAGCGAATGGGATATCAATCTCCCTGCCTTTACGGAGACCATGAAACGCGAGAAACCGGCAGTACTCTTTCTTGCCACCCCCAACAATCCGACAGGCAACTGTTTTTCCCGGGAAAAAGCACTGAACATCCTTCAGGAATTTGAAGGAATAGTGGTTATCGATGAGGCTTACTACCATTTTGCCGGAGAGACCTTTTTGAAACTGCTGGATGACTTTCCCAAGCTCATCATCTTGCGCAGTCTTTCCAAAATAGGGCTGGCCGGTCTTCGCCTGGGATACTGCATAGCATCCCCGAAGATAGTGGATTACTTGAATCGCGTGAGGTTACCCTATAATATTAGTTCTTTTTCGCAAAGTGCCGCAGGCGTCCTGCTAAAAAACTGGGATGTTTTGAATGAGCAGATTGAGTGGATTCAACAAGAGCGCGGCAGGGTCTTCAACCTGATGAAGGAAGCCCAACGGATAACGCCATTTCCGTCCAGCGCAAACTTTATCCTTTTTCGTTTGGAGGAGGGACGGGGAGATCCATCGGAGTTTTTTAATCAATTGATCGGCCAGGGTATTCGGATCAGGGATTTTTCCAAGGCCCCGTTTCTCAAACGCTGTTTTCGTGTTACCATTGGTACGAAGGAAGAGAATGACGCTTTTTTGAAGGCCATAGAAAGGGAAAAATGAAACGAGAGGCGAAAACCTACAGAAAAACAAACGAGACGGAGATCGAAGCCGCCATTGCCATTGAAGGTTCCGGCAAATACGAGATTGATACAGGGGTCCCGTTCATGGACCACATGCTGGCGCAGATCGCCAGGCATGGACTTTTCGATTTGGACATTAAGGCTAAAGGCGATACGGAAATCGACGCGCATCACACGGTGGAGGATTTAGGAATCACCCTGGGTGAGGCCTTCAAAAAGGCCATGGGCGATAGTAGAGGAATCCGTAGGTTTGCCGACGCTTCGGTTCCTTTGAACGAGGCATTGTCTTCCGTTTCACTGGATATTTCGGGCAGGCCTTTTTTGTCGTACCATGTAGATATCCCAAAAGAGAAGGTGGGAGAGTTCGACGTGGAACTGGCGGAGGAGTTCTTCCACGCCTTCGTGGCTAATGCAGGAATTACCCTGCATATTCGCCTCATATCGGGAACTAATCTCCACCACATTCTGGAGTCTATTTTTAAGTCCTTTGCCAGGGCTCTCGATTCGGGAACTCAACTGGACGAAAGGGTGAAGGGCATTCCTTCCACCAAGGGGGCGTTATAGCCCCGAGCTCAACAGTTATTTGCATCGTACTAAACACAGGAGATACTCATGTCCGCTTTGGAATCCTTGGAAATTGGCCAGGAAATTAGCATTGAAAATGATGAAGGCCAGGTTTTTAAGGGGCAATTAAAAAAGATGAAGGACACTCTCATCGCTGTTTCTATGCACTCCGGCTTGCAAAACAAGGAAAGCTTGGCTACAGGGGCCTCGATTCATATCAAAATCGGTGGGGACGATGGTGATCTGCCCGCCGTTATTAAGCAGGACAAGGCATTTCCCTTGTTGGTTATGAGCATCGAATCCGACTCCAAAAAACTGGATAGCAAGGCCAGGAAGATGGAGCGAGAGGATATCGAAGACCTGATTTCCAGCCTTACCGATCCGGAATTTGTACGCATGCGGGATTCCGCCCGGATAGAGGATTCCTTTCCCATTGAGTTTTACAAGCAGACCCCGGAAATGGCGGAGCAAAAGAGGGACGATTACTTCCTTCGGCCTACTCACGAACGCAGAGAATCCTTCAAGCTAAGCAGTGTTCAATCCATGCCCGGCTTCAGCGAAGCGGCGCTCCGTTCAAGAATTGCCCATTTGGATAATGTGTTAAAGGACGTAATCCTGGATCTTTACAGACGGGTAGCCGCTTGCGCTTGCAAGGGCGTGGCAAATGAGTCCGACAAGCCCCTGGATGAGGCCATTGGGATCTGTGTGGATATCAGCGGCACCGGATTCCGCATCCTCACTTCCCAGAAACTGAAACCGGGAGATATCCTCAAGGTCATCGTAGCTCCTCCTCTATCCAGCGCCTCTTTTTCCGTATCGTGCTTGGTGCAGGTGCGAAGGGTTTCCAGGATAAGAAAACCCGATCCGCCGGATAAGAAATATGCCGTTGGGGTCAAATACTATGCTATTCACGAAGATGATATGGAAATGATCATCCGGTATACCTTCCAGTTGCAAAGAGATTTCCTGAAACAGAAACGGCAAGTGAGTACTGAAGATTGAAGAATGAATACTCAATATTCCATCTTCAATTTTCAATGTATTTTCATGAGGTGAAGTTTTTTATTTTTTGCACCAACTCATTAACATCAACTGGCTTTGAAACAAAGTCATCCATTCCCGCCTCAATACATCTTTCCCGGTCTTCTTCCCTGGCAAAGGCAGTGCATGCAATGATTGGAATTCGGAGTGTGGAATCTTTTCCACTCCCCATATTTCTTTCCATTTTTCGGATTTCCCTTGTGGTCTCTAAACCATTCATCTCGGGCATCTGAATATCCATCAAAATCAGATCGTAGTCGCTCGGCTCCATCATTTCCAAAGCCTTCCGCCCATTCTCCGCCATGCCGACTGTAAAGCCTTCGTCTTCAAGTATTGCTTGCACCAACAACTGGTTCTCGAGGTTGTCTTCCGCTACAAGAATATTTATGGGCCTATGAGATTTCACCTCTTGCCTGGTTTCGACAGGAAGTCCTGGCAAAGCTTCTGGTTCCTTTTTCTTGATTAGTTCTTTTTTATCTACTTTTAACTTTTTGCAAGGGATCTCAAAATAGAAGGTACTTCCAACTCCTTCTTCACTTTCAAACCATATCTTCCCGCCCATCAGTTCCACTAGTTTCTTGGAAACAGCTGTTCCCAATCCAGCTCCTCCGTATTTTCGAGTCATAGACCCATCCGCCTGCCGGAAACTATCGAAAATAATTTCATGTTTACTCTTAGGAATTCCTATGCCTGTGTCATGAACGGAAAAACGAATCCACGCCAGTTCCTTTTCATCCTCTTTAATGTTTAGGCTTACCAGGATTTCACCCTTTGGAGTAAACTTTACTGCGTTTTCTACCAAGAGCGAGAGGATCTGGCGAATACGGTCCGGATCACCAGTCAACTGGGCGGGTATATCTTGGGCGAAGAAGGTCGAGAGTTTCAGATTCTTCTTTAGCGCTATTACGTTAGACGGTTTTAATGTTTCTTCAACAGCCTTCCGTAAATCAAAGGGCTTTTCCGTGATTAACATCTTCCCTGATTCAACCTGTGTAAGATCCATTAACTGGTTAATAAGATCCAGTAAATTAAGACCTGAAGATTTAACTAAACTAAGCTGATAGCGCTGTTCTTCCGACATGCGGGTTTCCAAAACGAGAGCCGTAAAACCGATAACGCTCGTTAGGGGCGTTCGTAGTTCATGGCTTATGTTTGCTAAAAACTCACTCTTGGCCAGGTTCGCGATTTCAGCTTCTTCTTTTGCTCTGCGCAATTCTTCTTCCGCTATTTTTCGTTCGGTTATGTCCTTGACAAATCCAACCATCCGGGAAATGTTACCCGTGGCATCCAGAAAAAAACGTCCACTGTCTTCGACCCAGATGTAATCTCTGTTTTTCTTTCTCACCCGGTACTCCAAATGGGCCGGTTCTTTCGTTGCCTTGATATGCTCGATTACTTTCTCGAAATGGTATCGATCATCAGGATGAATTAGCTCCACCCAGTGGTTTAGTGCACCCTCCAGTTCTTCCCTTTTATAACCGAGTATTTTTTCCGAATCTCCTCCGTAAACGACACGATTAGTTTCGGAGTCCCAGTCGTATAAAATATTTCCGCTCGCTTCGATGGCGGCTTCGTAGCGGTTTTTCCAGAGCACAAGGTTGGCTTCAAATTGTTTGCTCATTTTAATTCCAAAGTAATTTCATGAAGTTTTTCAATTTGTTCAAGACGCGTGATCCCGGTGGATGCATTGAGAAAACCATGGACCTCCTTTAATCCACTTTAATTGAGTTCCAGGTTGGTTTTCAATGCTGAAATACGGTTGAAGGAAGCGTGTGCCGGAAATCTGCTTGAAACCTTTCCTAATTTAACGGGAGCCAGGCTGTATATGGAGGTTATTATTAACAATTAATGCAAAAGGCTTAAAGTATGTAAATAAATATTTTTTTCTTGATCCAGATCAATGATTTATATCCTGAAGGGGTGTAAATTAATTAACAGTTTCATCATTGTGAACCCAATTACCCTTTTAAGGAGAAAAGAAATGGCGAGTAAAACAGATCTTAAAATGTTTTGTTACCAGTGTGAAATGAGTAGCCCCAACGGATGCGGCTCCAACGGCCAAAGCCAGGGAACCTGCGGTAAGGACTCCACCCTGGCACGGCTCCAGGATACCGCGATTTTCGGACTTAAAGGACTTTCCGCATACAGGGAGCACGCCAGGGAACTTGGGGCCGATACTACCCCCGT
>JAJDAS010000537.1 GCA_029261755.1 Nitrospinia bacterium | reverse complement strand
GTGCGTTCCTCCACCCTTTTTTCCAGTTCTTCATTCAATTTATGAAGTTGAGCCTCGGTCTTTTTCCTTGAGTATAATTCCCCTATAAGTTCGGCAGCCAACAGAATATGCTTCTTTGCCGCCTCTACCACATATTCGGGGCGAGGGATATACTCCTTGGCGGCTTCCAACAGGTCAGCCGGATCGACTTTAAACCTCTCAGCCAGCTCACTAATAGTTTTTTCGTCGGTGGGAGGCGTCCCGTATCCCATATTGATGGACCCGATTATCTTGTCGCCCGCCTTGATTGGGACCCCGAACAAATTAATTCCTCCATCACATGGATGGAGGTCGTGGGGGTTTCCCGTTTCAATAGTTTTGTGTGATGTTTCCGTCCAGCAGGATTCATGGCAAATCCATTTTTTTGAGGAAAGGGCCTCTTCATCATTATCGGTCCTGCAGAGACCGCGCGAGGAGCGATCCATAAACATGCAGTAAGAAGAGGAAAAAAGGGCCGTGGCATAGCTTCCGTCCACCTCATAGATGGCGGAGGAAGTATCCAACAAATCAAGATAGCTATGAGCAATTCTGGCTAAAGTCTCTTTCCCAATCGTATCCAGAAGGTCCCTGCATTTATTCAGTTTGGTCAGGTCACCGTAAGGTTTTAGCTCTTTCATGTGTTTTTTCCTTTATTAATTGATGAGTGACGATTGTGAGCCATGGGTTATGGGCAACGATTTTTTGTTTTCAATCCGCAATCAACAATCCTCAATCGTCAATTGTTATGGTTTGTGAATAACGTACTTTTTTTCTTGCCCGAGTTTTTCTAGCAGTTCGTTGACCTCACGCTTAAGGTCGATCATCTTGATTTCGCGCCCAACAGCCAGGTTATTGAAGCTTTCAAGTTCCGCGTTGTTTTTTTTCAATTCTTCGGCCTTTTTTTTCAGTTCCGAGACATCGCGCGCCACGCCATAAATGCCCAATAGCTTGCCATTCGAATCGTGGTAAACTCCTTTGGTAGATAAAAAATGAAACTTCCTGCCTTCTACGGTTACCTCTTCTTCATAAGTTATACTTTCTTCTTTTTCCACTACTTCTCGGTCGTGACTCATGACTGTCATTGCGAATTCCAGGGGAAAAACCTCCATATCGTCTTTCCCAATTATCTCCTTCGCTGGTTTGCCTATCATATCGGCCCCGGAAGAATTAATCATCAGGTACCGGCCCTTGATATCCTTCACAAATATGGCATCCGTGCTTCCTTCAATAACGGCCATAAATTCATTTCTTGATCGTCTCAGGTCTTTAGACATTTGGTTAAAGGCGTAAGCCAGTTGACCAAGTTCATCTTTTGATTTATCTTCTATATTTACATCCATTTCTCCTCTGCCAATTTTTTCTGCCGCTTCCGAGAGTCTTTGAATTGGTTTTGAAAAGGACCTTGCAAAAACAAAAGCCATTAAAATTGAAAAAATTACGATGGGCGCCAGAATAGTTATTATTTTGTTCCTTAGTTTTCCTAAAGGAGAAAACACTATTTTCCCCGGTATATGGAATGTTAATATCCAGTTGTTTCCTTGAAAATCCAAAAAGCCCTCTTCCCGGACATAAACCATGAACATAATTTCATCCTCGCCGGGCTTAGAATCTTTTAATGTGCCTAACTTATCCTCCAGCCCAAATTCCAAATTTTCCTGGTTAGTAATATTGTCCTTCAATATCCCTTTTCTGTTATGGTTGGAATATAGGAGAAGGCCATTTTTATCGTACAAATCCACTTCCAGGTTTTTTTCTTTAAAGTGAGCTATAGCCTCTCTTGTTATGTCAAACAACTTACTCACCTCCATTCTTGCCACAACCGCCCCAAAAGCCTCGCCTGAATCGTCCCTAACCGGAGCCGAAAAATAAATAACCCTTTTTTTTAACTCTTCAGCGAACCTGATATCCCTTGCCGCGCTCACAATGCCATTATCAATAGAGTCTATTGTCCATTGAACCACTTGGTGCTGTTTTCCCAAATGCATTCCAGCGGTGTCCGATATCCTTATCCTGTTTAAATCGAAAAATGACAGGGAGGCATATGTTTTGTAATTGTTACGAAATTCAACCAATCGTTTTGTGATAGACGCAGGCGTTGAGTCTTTTGAAGAGATAATGGGGTCACTGGCCAAAATTTTAATATCCGCATACCTTTCAAACAGCATCCTGTCAATCTTATCCATTGTGTGCAAAGCCAGGTTCTCAAAGTTCTCTTTAATTTGTTTTTCTATTATTTTAGTGTTTGTGCTATAAACCGCATAAGAAACCGCAAAGGCAACAATCAAAATAATGCTCAGAGAAAAAAATGTAAGTTTGGTTGCAAATTTCATAATAGTTCCTTGGCATAATAATTTAACGCAGAGGCGCAAAGGACGCAGAGGAAAATCAAAAAAACAATTATTCTTTTACCCTCTTTTGCTCTTTTTCTCTTTGTGACAATTCTTATTTTTGTTTTTTCATTTAATCTTTTCTCTGCTTACTCTGCGGCCTCTGCGTTAAAATTGTTTTTTTATTGTTCCTTATGACTAATGATCAGTTAACTTTTCCAGGAATCGGGGTTCAAGGATCTTGTCAATATCCGGTTTTTGCGATAGTTGGCCTCTATTAAAGAGAAAATCAGCGATAAATTCCCCGGAACCATGCAGGGAAGAGGTTTTTTTTGATTTTTTCATCGCTTCTATATTTTCCTTCAGGTCAGGGATGTGGACTCCTCTAACCCCTTCTTCCATCTCTTCTTTATTTATTTTCAAAGCCTTTGACATGATCTCCATGGCCTCTTCCCGGTTTGAAAAAAGAAATTCTCTAGCTTCCAGCATGGATTTGACTATTCCCTGAATCGCTTCCGGTCTTTTTTCAACTATTTCACCGTTGAGCGCCAGAACATCCGTAATGATTCCAGGCAGATCACCTGCTTTGCCGAGTATTTTATACCCCTTATTTAAAGCCTTTGTGGTAACCGGCTCCCATGAATGCCCTGCGTCAATTTCTCCTTTTTCAAGCGCGGTGAAGACATCCATGGCAAGAACATTTTTAAATTGGAGATCCACCTCTTTTAGGCCAGCCTTCTCCAGGGCCTTTAAAACAAAAATATGAGAAAAGGAGTTAAAACCCTCGAAACTAATCACTTTTCCCTTCAAATCAGCCAGGGAGTTCAATTCAGGTCTTCCGATTATTACATCGCCGGAGCCGGAATAGTCCATCACATAGACCACTTTGGAGTTGCCCCCTTCGGCATTGAATGTAATGATATCCGAAAAGACATGAAAGATACCGTCCAGTTCACCATTTTTGTACATTTCAGCTGACTTGGAAATATCTTTATTTAATACCAATTGGACACTGACATTATTTTTTTCAAAAATTCCCTTGTCCCTGGCAATAAAAGCGAAGGCATAGCCTGGCCATACATTCATGCCCAGGGTTATGGGTTTCTTGTCCTCCACTTTGTTAGAGCAACTCACGGTCAACGCGATTATTAGCAAGATGGGAAAAAATAAGCGAACTTTCACCATTTTTTTACTCCATAAAAATATTGGACATTTGTTAATTCGCTACTAATCATTTGGTTTCGCTGTTAATTGTCATTCATCATTCGTCAAGCGACTTTTTACATTATCCGCTTCTCTCAATAAACCTAATCTCAAATTCCGTCCCCTCTTCTCTTTTGACTTTCATTTCCCCATGAAGTTGCCTCACAAGGGTATGGACTAAGCGCAAACCAAGGGAGCTGAAATGATTGAGATCTAACTCCTCTGATAATCCCACGCCATTATCGCTCACAACCAGCTCCATTTTTCGTTTGTGGTTCAAGGTTTTTTGGTGAGAACCGACATTCTCTAATTCTTCGTTCGGGATTATTCGAAGCGCAACTTTAATTTTTCCAATTCTGTCTTCCGGGAAAGCGTACTTTAGAGAATTGGAAATCAATTCGTTGATGATCAATCCACAGGGAATAGCGGTGTCAATTTCGAGGGTGATGCCCTTAATATCAATATTAAATGAGATTTTGCTATTATTCATTCCAAAAGAGTGGAATATGTTGTCGGCCAGATTTTGCGTATAATCACGGAAATCAATATTTGCCAAGTCTTTCATTTTATAAAATTTTTCATGTATAAGAGCCATGGACTTTATGCGGTTTCTGCATTCCTTAAGAATTTCCTCACATTTTTCATCCTGGATAGATTTGGATTGGAGCCTCAACATGCTGGTGATGATCTGCATAATGTTCTTCACCCGATGGAGTACTTCTATAAGAAGAAAATCTATCTC
>JAJDAS010000536.1 GCA_029261755.1 Nitrospinia bacterium | reverse complement strand
GGGGACTTGGTAATGAATAGAATGCTGACAGAACTAATCAAACCAATCAAATTAACCCCTTCCTTTTTCGACGTTCAATGTTGGATGATCGATGTTCGACGTTAACTTAGTCCTTTAACTGTGAACCATAAACCTGACAACCCAAATTACCTACCAATCTTGCCCCCCTCGGGAGCCTTTGCCAGGCTTGCCTTTTATCTGTTTTTTGAGGAATTTGGAACCATCCTCTTTCAAGGAGTTTAACCATCGTTGCGCCTCTTCTTCACTCATTTCTTTTTTTTCGCCTTGCTGAGCCATGCTCTGTTGAGCCGCCTCCGCCTTTTCTTTCTCTCCCTTGTCTTCTTCTGGTGAAGCCTGTTTTGCTTCCGACGCCTCTCCCTCTTTTTCTTCCGGTTTTTCAGGCTGGGCTTCCCCTTGGTTCTTTTGCTCCTCTTTCTTTTCCTTGCCACTCTCTTGCTTTTGGTCCTGGCCTTCCTTCTTTTCCTCTCCTTTTTTCTGTTCTTCCTGGTCTTCCTGTTTTTGTTGATCTTTTTGTTTTTCCTGGTTTTCTTGCTTTTCCCCTTCTTGCTGGTCTTTTTCTTTATCTTTATTTTTTTCCTTTTCAGACTCCTTTTGCTTTTCTTTTTCCTTGCGTTCCTTCTCCTCGTTTATCCTTTTTTTGATCTCCTCACGGACAAATTCCAGGTTCTGCTTTGCTTCAACATCGTCCGGGTTCAGATCCAGGGATTTCTGGTAGGCGGTAACGGCTTCTTCCAGTTTGCCCTGGCCAAAAAGGGAGTTTCCTAGGTTGAACCAGGAGTTTTGTTTGAGGGAAGGGTCTCCGGCTTTCATGGCCGATGACAAAAAGCTCTTCCCGGCCTCTTCGTATTTTTTCAGTTGATAGTAGGTATTGGCCAGATTGTATTGAATCTTCGGATCATCGGGGAACTCAAGGTTTAGACCCACATATCTTTTTAATGCTTCTTCGTAATTTTTTTCCTCATACAGGTGGTTTGCTTCGAGAGCCCCGGCAGATTTAGAATCGGCATAGCTTGGGAGTACATTCAAAAATATGAATATTGTAAGAAAAAAAAGCAGGTTCATTGGGGGAAGGTTCGGTAAAAAGTCGGAAGTAATAAAAACCGGATTTGGGAATTCCTGGTACTCCGGATAGCCGGAGAAACATCGGAAGGAATAATCAGAGAAAACCTAGAATAGAAAAATCACAGCCCTTTGTCAAGGTTGCCCACTCCCTTGAATCCCCAATGAATCAATGACATAATCGATTCCCAAAGCAGGTAATGCCCTGGCGGATTATCGTCCTCCTTTCATATCTACTTTTTAAATAACGTAATTCTTTTTTCAAAATGCTCCATGATTTTTATAGTCGCGCCTCTCTTCTTTATATTTCTTTTTACGCTCCAAACGACCCTTATTCCCTTTACTGAAATAGGCGGTTTCCATCCTGATCTGGTATTGATTGCGGTGGTTTTTATTGGATCTCATTTCCCCAGGGAGAGGAGCGTTATTTGCGGGGCCGTTTTTGGATTGATTCAGGACGCCCTATCCGGAGGTTTTCTCGGCGTCAACATGCTTTCCAAAGGGCTGGCCGCCCTGCTTGCGTCTCATCTGAAACAATCCATTGCCATAAAAAACCTCCTTGCTCAATCTTTGTTAGTAGCAGCCGCCACCATATTGGATAGCTTGGTTTACCACCTATTAAGCAATATTTTTCCCATGGTCCAGATCCCAGTAGATTTTTGGAAAGATACGGCTTTCTTGGCTTTTTATAATTGCCTTACAGCTCCATTGGTATTTTTTGCACTACAAAATGTATTTCCTTCCGTAAAAAGGACTAACCGTTCTTGGTAATGCTGAAATGGAACTCACCAGCTTATATAAAACCGATGCCATAAAAAATAAAGCCAACATTTTCCTGGTATTTATTTTTTTCCTTTTCTTCATCCTTGTGCTGAGGTTGTGGTATCTCCAGGTAATTCGCGGCGATGAAATGAGAAACCTGGCGGAAAACAACCGCATACGGATTAAGTCTATCGCCAATTATCGAGGGAACATTCTGGATCGAACCGGCAAGGTTCTGGTTTCCATCAAGCCCTCTTTCAATCTCTATGTAACACGCGAGGACACCAAAAATTTAGAAAGCGCTTTGGAGTTGCTGAAGCCCTCCGTGGACCTAAGCCAAGCGCCAACTATGGAAAAGATCAAAGCCTACCCCTCTTATAGAGAGTTCTTGCTGAGAAAACAGTTGAGCAAGAGAGAGGTGGCGTTTTTAGAAGAAAACAGCATCGACTTCCCAGGTTTCACTATTAAGGTGGAACCCACCAGGGATTACAAGTTTGGGGATTTGGCTTCTCAGGTTTTAGGCTACCTTGGTGAAATCAGCGAGAGGCAAATGTCCAGCGCCAAAGCCAAAACCTACGAGTTGGGAGATTTGATCGGGCAGTACGGTCTTGAAAGAAAGTTTGAAAGTTTTTTAAGAGGCAAAAAAGGGACCAAGAGGGTAGAGATTGACGCAGCCGGACGAGAACTGAGTGTTTTGGAGAAGGTGGACCCGGCTCCCGGATACAATTTGGTTCTATCGCTTGACTTGAATTTGCAGAAGATCGTGGAAAAGGAGATGGAGGGAAAACGGGGATCCATTGTTGTTTTGAATCCCAGGAATGGTAATATCCTGGCAATTGTAAGCAAGCCTTCCTTTGACCCTAACCTTTTCGCCATGGGGATTTCACATTCCGATTGGAATGATTTGATCAAAAACGAGAACCATCCCATGGAAAACAGGGCGATTAAGGGCCTGTATCCCCCGGGATCCATTTATAAAATTGTGTTGGCGTCCGCAGGCTTGGAAGAAGGCATCATTTCCGAAAACACCACTTATCATTGTCCGGGATATTTTGTATTTGGAAGAAGAAGGTACGGATGTTGGAATAAACATGGACACGGAAAGTTAAATCTCAACGAAGCGTTGCTGCAATCCTGCGATGTCTATTTCTATCGAGTAGGCCATACTCTGGGTATTGATACCATGGCCCGATATGCGAAGAAGTTCGGACTCGGCTCTATCACCGGTTTTGACAAAAAAAACGAAAAAGCCGGCTTGGTTCCCACCAAGGCATGGAAAAAAAAGGCAAAGAAAGAACCCTGGCAGCCGGGCGAAACCATCTCGGCTTCCATCGGCCAGAGTTACAACCTAGTAACTCCCTTGCAGCTAGCTCACTTGATTTCCGCCGTGGGCAACGGGGGAACCCTTTACAAGCCAAGTATTGTAAAGTCCATACGGAAATATAATGGTGACGTCGTGGAAGAGTTCAAACCACAAATGGTGGGCCGTCTGCCTGTGAAAAAAAGGACTTTGCAGATCATCAGGAGAGGACTTTTGGAGGCCGTCCGGGAAAGAAGGGGCACGGGCTGGAGGGCTCAAGTAAAGGGAGTTCAGGTGGCAGGGAAAACCGGTACTGTGCAAGTGGTGAGCTTGCGGAAAGAATGGGAGAATATCCCGGAAGAAGATATCCCGTTAAAATTTAGGGACCATGCCCTGTTTGTAGCCTTTGCGCCATTTGAAAATCCCTATCTGGCTATTTCCATCGTTGTGGAGCATGGAGGACACGGTGGATCGGCCGCCGCTCCCATCGCAAAAAAGATCGTTCAGGCATTTCAATAGACCTAGCTGATGAAAAATGCTAAAATACCCATTTTTAAAGAACTTTTCTCCATTCATAGCGTCTTGAATTTTCGGAGGTCTACTCGATGAGCGAAAATAAGGAACAAACCGGACTAACCTTAACTCAGCACATACGCCTCGAACAACGGGCCTTTGCCTCCGCCACCGGTGAATTTTCCGGACTCCTGCATGAAATCCTCGTGGCCGGAAAAATCATCTCCAGAGAAATCAATACCGCCGGCCTGGAGGCGGAGCTGGTTTTAGGTGTGGCGGGAACTACCAATGTCCATGGCGAAGAGGTACAAAAGCTGGACGAGTACTCCAACAACACCATCATTCAACTCCTCCAGCGTTGCGGCCATCTGGCCATCATGGGATCCGAGGAAAACGAAGAACCCATCCACATCCCGGAGCAATACGGCACCGGGAAATATGTGTTGCTCATGGATCCTTTGGACGGTTCTTCCAATATCGACGTAAACGTGAGCATTGGAACCATCTTTTCCATCTATAAAAAGGTAAGTCCGGGAGAGAAAGGTTCCGTGGAAGATTTACTCCAGCCTGGCAATCAACAGGTGGCGGCGGGATACATCATTTATGGTTCCAGTACCGTATTTGTTTATACCGCCGGGAACGGAGTCCATGGGTTTACCCTGGATCCCAGCGTGGGCGAATTTTTACTTTCCCACCCCGATATGAAAATTCCCAACAAAGGCACCATCTACAGCGTCAATGAGGGAAATTTCAACTTGTGGAGCGAGGGGCAGAAAAAGTATGTGGAATATCTAAGAGAATCCGACAAGGCCACCGGGCGCCCTTACAAAGCTCGCTATATCGGCTCCTTTGTTTCGGATTTCCACCGCACACTGCTGAAAGGCGGGATTTTTATGTATCCGGCCGACGAAAAAGCCCCCAATGGCAAGCTGAGACTCGGATACGAATGTGCCCCCATGGCTTTCATTGCAGAGCAGGCGGGAGGAAAAGCCAGCACTGGAAAAGAGTCTGCGATGGATATAAAAGCAGACAAACTTCACCAGCGTATCCCACTTTATATCGGCAGCACGGAAGATGTGGAGATGGCGGAGAAGTTTTTGGCGGAAGATTAGAAAGGCATTTTTGATTGATGATTGACGATTTGAGGAATTTTCTTTTTAAAAAAAACTACCTCCACTCAACAATCTAAAATCAACAATCAAAAATGTTCTCCCCACCCATCCTGTAATTTCTTTCAATTTCTCTTAACAATTCAAAACCATGAAACAATGCCCCAAAAACGGGATTCCCATCGATCCCGTTCCCATTAACGACTACATTCATGAGAACAGCAAGGATATCGTAAGCCTGGTTGACAAAGGCCTCATCTGCTACAACGGAGGCCGATTACGCGAGATTTGTTGGCTCCTGAGAAATATCCTTTCCCGTGAAGATGTGGTCCTGGGTATGTCCGTCTCCGGCGCCTTAACCCCCGCAGGTTACGGTATCTCCCTCTTCGCGCCCCTCATAGATGCGGGCTGGGTAGACTATATCGTTTCCACCGGCGCTAATATCTACCACGACATCCACTACGCTCTCAACTTTGAATTCAACGTCAAATATCCATGGGGAAAAGACACCGACCTGAAAGAAAAAGGAGTGGTGAGGATTTACGATATCCTATTCGACCACAAGGTTCTACTGGATACGGACCAATACGCCTACACTGCCATGAAAAATCCCGAGTTCAAGAAAAAGATGGGGACGGCGGAACTACATGGTCGTTTAGCCAAGTATGTAGAGGAATCTACTGAAAAAAACAAAGCCAAGCCCGGAATGTTAGTGGCTGCCAGAAGAAACGGAGTTCCCATCTATGCTCCTGCCCCATGCGACGGCACCCTGGGCCTTAATGCCGCCGTTATGGAGATGTTGGACACACCGCTGGAATGGGACTCCATTTACGACGTGAACGAAATCACAGGCTTGGCCTACTGGGCCAGGCAGGAGGGCAGGAAGAGCGCAGTCCTCATACTGGGAGGCGGCGTACCAAAGAACTATATTCTCCAGACCGGACCGCAGATTCAGGAAATCATGGGCCTGGAGGATGACGGACACGACTACTTTGTTCAGCTCACCGACGCCCGGCAGGATACCGGCGGACTCTCCGGCGCAACTCCATCGGAAGCCATGACCTGGGGAAAGGTAAATCCGGAGACCCTTAGCCGCAACATCGTCTGCCATGTGGATGTAACGGTGGCCCTACCCATCATCGCCGCCTACCTATTTGCAACGGTGAAGCCTCGAAAGCCTAGGAGGATGTTCGATATGCGGAAGAAATGCTACAGGGAATTGAAGGAAGTTTATAAAAAGATGACATTGAAAAAAACGGAACATTTTGGCCTTTAAAATATAGAGCACTTCCAAAAATTCACTTTTTTAAAGAAACTTACCGCTAATTCCCCCTTAGCATCTGCGCATAAATAACTTGAACAATCAAAGGAAATAAGTTACAATGTCTGCATGATAACAGCAGATATAATTAAAGCCAAATACCATTTAA
>JAJDAS010000535.1 GCA_029261755.1 Nitrospinia bacterium | reverse complement strand
TTTGCCCTTTCTCTTTTTTGGGGGTTTTTTTGCTCCCCCCCCCCCCCGGGGGGGGGGGGGGGGCGGTTTTAATTCCCCCTTAGAAAAGGGGGATCAAGGGGGATGTAACAGCGCTTCAAACAAGGGCATGGTATGTTTTTTTGCTTAAAACGCTGAACAGTTACAAATCTTTTTTAAAACCATATTCCACCATTCCATTATTTCATGAATTCAAAAAAACATGGGACATAAGTTAGGAATAACTACAAAAATAGGTCTGCTCGCGGTCTCCCTGGTAATGCTCACCGGAATCAGCGTGGCGGCCCTTTTTTTTAAAGGCACCAACTCCATTCTGGTTCGGCATGAACTCCAATCCCTGGAGGAGGAACTGCCTCTCCGGGCCGTCCAGATCAACTCCACCATTCAAACCCTGAGAGAGGATGTACGTTTTCTTTCACTCACTCCCCCCGTTCAAGGTATTATCCGCGCAAGAGAGGGAAATGGATTCGACACCCTTGGCAACTCTTCCGAAAGCCAGTGGAAAAAAAGATTAAACATCATCTTCTCGGAATTCCTGAGAGCAAAGCCTCAATACCTCCAATTACGCTATATTGGGGTTGCTGAGAAAGGACGCGAAATTGTTAGGGTAGAAAATGGCGGAGGTTCCATCAGGGAGATAGGTGAAGGTGGGCTTCAACAAAAAGGGGATACCCGCTACTTTCAAGAAACCATCAAATTAAAACCGGAGAAAATCTATCTTTCGGAAATAGAGTTGAACCGCGAACGAGGGATAGTGGTAGAACCCCACCTTCCCGTTCTTAGGGCCGCTGTTCCGGTTTATACTCCGGGTTTGGACCTCTTTGGCATTGTGATCATCAATATGGATTTTGGGCGGACCATGAAAGAACTTGGTTTTGAGAGGCATAATAATTATTTGACCAATGGCAAAGGAGATTACTTGTTGCACCATGATTCTTCCAGGGCTTTCGGTTTCGACCTTGGAAGGCGTTTCACCATTCAAGGGACTTACCCCGAACTGCAAAAGCTGTTTCTGCCTTCCCATAATCTGAAGAAGACAACGGTCATCTCGAAAGATAAAAATGTAAACGTGATCCACTTTTTGAAAGTTTTTATCGATCCCAACCAACCTCAACGTTTTCTGGGCCTTGCCCAGACCACGCCTTACGGTAAAGTTACAGAGGAGTCCACGGCAATTTTTCAACAAGGCGCCTTTTTGACCCTTTTGGCTATCTCCATTTCCATTGTCCTGGCCTTTTTCTTCTCCCGCATCCTGGTTCGCCCTTTGCTCCAGATCACCAATGCAGCTAAAGAGGTGGCCGAGGGAAATTTGGATATCAAGTTGTCCGTGAAATCCAGGGATGAAATCGGTTTGCTGGCAAAGGCCTTTGAAACCATGGCCAAGGAGTTACGCCAAAGAAACGACGACTTGAAAAAGGCCAACCTGGAGCTTGAACAAAGGGTAGAAGACCGCACTAAGGAACTTAAGGAAAGTGAGACCCGTGTCAAAGCGGTGGTGGATAACGCTGCGGACGGCATTATTACCATTGACGAAAAAGGAACCATCGGAAGCTTCAACAATGCTGCGGAAGATATTTTTGGATTTAAATTTGACGAAGTCGCCGCAAAAAATATCAAGATGTTAATGCCGGACCCCTATCACAGCAACCACGACCTTTACCTGGAAAACTATCTCCGTACAGGCGAAAAAAAAGTAGTAGGCATAACGCGTGAAGTAGAAGGATTACGCAAGAACGGGTCCACTTTCCCAATAGACTTGGCAGTGAGTGAAATATGGCTTGGTGGGAAAAGAATGTTCACGGGCATTTGCCGTGATATTACTAACCGCAAAAAAGCCGAAGAAGAGATTCATAACTCCCGAAAGGCGGCAGAGGTAACTGCGGAAGAACTGAAAACAACACTTCAGGTTTCGGAAGAGTTAAGAAATGAAGCGGAAGCCTCCGAAAGACAAGCAGAAAAATACGCCCAAAAGGCTGAAGACGCCAACAGGGCCAAGAGCGAATTCCTGGCGCGCATGAGCCATGAAATTCGCACACCCATGAACGCCATCCTCGGAACCGCCGAACTCCTTAATGAAACCTCCCTCACCGCCGAACAAAAAAAGTTCATTCAAATATTCCAAGGAGCCGGTGAAACCCTCCTGCATCTGATCAACGATATCCTTGATCTTTCCAAGGTAGAGTCGGGACAGATTGAACTTGAACATACCGATTTCAAAGTTAGGGGTATCTTGGAAGAAACCGTGGGTATGATGTCGGCCCGCGCCCGAGAAAAAGGAATTGACCTCCTCTACCATTTCCGGGAAGATGTGCCGGAAATGCTTGTGGGCGACCCTGCCCGCTTGCGCCAGGTCTTCATTAATCTACTGGGGAACGCCATAAAGTTTACAGAAAAAGGCGAGGTGGCTTTGGAATGTAGAGTGCTAAATTCGAAATGTGAAAGGCGGAAGACGGAAAACAGAGGGCAGAGAACAGAGGACAGGGAACCAAATGTGGAAGATGGAGTGTTGAAACCCGTAACTAACAATCCGCAACTTGCAATGCTTTGTTTTTCAGTGAAAGACACTGGTCTTGGGATTCTTAAGGACAAACAGGCTACTATTTTTGAAGCCTTTGCCCAAGCCGACTCTTCCACCACTCGCAAATTTGGTGGAACCGGATTGGGGTTGGCCATTTCCAGGCGATTGGTGGAGTTGATGGGTGGTCAGCTTTGCCTGGATAGTGAACCGGGGAAGGGGAGTACATTTTATTTTTGCGTGAGCCTTGATGTTTCCTCCCTTCCCGTGCCAAAGGCGCCTCCGAAATCTACGGAACCAATAAAGTCTGTTGCTCTCAAAGAACTCCCTCCACTGCATATTCTCCTGGTGGAGGATACCAAGGACAACCGAATGCTGGTGCTGGCCTTCCTAAAAAAGACCCCTTGTACCGTGGAAGTGGCGGAAAATGGCAAAATTGCGGTGGATAAGTTTAAAGCGGGCAAATTTGATTTCGTGTTGATGGATATGCAGATGCCGGTGATGGACGGCTATACTGCCACCCGACAGATCAGGCAGTGGGAAGAGGAGATGAGACGGAAGGCGGAAAACGAAGGACGAGGGACGAAAGAGGGTTTCAAATCATCAATCGACAATCATCAATCATCATTCCG
>JAJDAS010000534.1 GCA_029261755.1 Nitrospinia bacterium | reverse complement strand
ACTATAGATCTTCGCAAATGAATTGATACTGATTTTGCCTAAAATTTACGCATCCACTCGTATATCCTCGCCCCAAAATTGATCTTCAGTTTTTACCACTTTCTCGATAATCTTGCTGCATGTCTTAGGGCTAACTTTCTCGAACCCCTCGTCAAGTTGATCAATCAGATTCTTCATTGTAAAATTGCAGTTTCTGGCAATATGGTTTTTCACTATTCCCCAGCAAGTTTCTATCGGCTGAAGTTCAGGGTGATAAGGCGGAGTTCTTATGACTTCGTGTCCCTGCAGGCGAGCAATTTCATCAATTTCGTAAGTAGGTTCAGGTACGATTTTTTTTAATATTTCGACCAATTCAGGCTTCAAGCAGTCTTCTCTGCAGTAAATCTTATTTTGTTCCAACCATTCTCGAATTTTATCCTTTGAACTCAATGGCGTTGGTGCCGAATACTCTGAAAGCTGGTTATGGTACGTTGCATTATCCATCACTATCAAAGATTTGTCAGGAATATTAGGGAGGAGTTTTTCAGTGAACCATTTTAAAAACAAGCCCCTATTCATCTGCCCATGATAGTCCCCGGTCTTTTTAGTGCTCTTAAAAACAAGCTTGGCTCCGCGAACCCAGCTATCTTTGGTGATGGCGTTGATAATGATGAGGCGTTCGCCTTTACCTGTTGGCTTTTGGACCCATGGTCCATCCTCACCGGAATACCAAATAAAATCATTGCTATGGTTCTTATTGACATACGACTCATCCAAGTAAACTTCTGGCCGAATCGTCTCAAGGCCCCTTCCTGACACTCGGTTACCCCTTTTTTTTCGGAGATAACGCTGTCGGGCTGCTATCACATGATCCTTTTCTTTCAGATGTTGTGACCGCGTACCTTTGCCGAATTCAAAACCCCAGCGATCAAGAGTTCTTGCTAACGTTGCGATATGAAACGATTCATCTGATTGAATTTCTTGAAGAAATTGTCGAATTGTTTCAAGTGTTATATATTCTCCTTTTTGATTTGCTTCACGAACGTACTGTCGAACTCGTTCTTGATGGGAAATATTGACAGCATAACTACGGCGGCCTCTACTACCTGGCGGTCTATCAAGCAATTTGGGGTCCCGATTGTAGTCGGCCATAATCCTTTTTACAGTCGCCACGCCAATACCAGTTGCTTCTGCGGTACATTCCGCACTCGATTTAATTATTTTTAGGTCGCTGTGATCAAAATAATGCTTAACGGAAACGAGCAGTTTTTTTACTTCAGGTGTTAATGGCTTGCCTTGGACAGATGACATGCTTCCTCCTAATTTTTAGGACTTTTGGTAAGCATATCATATTATACTGAAAGTATCAACTCATTTGCGAAGATCTATAATTAAGACATTAGATAACCTCGGATCTTTTGGAAATACTGCCCATCCAAGCCCAAAGAAAATAAAAGCACCAACTCCTGATAAACTGTAAAGCAAAAGATGCTTCCCATGCCTTTTAAGGTCTTCTGGACTAGCCTCAGAGCTTTTTCTGTGGGTTGCAAAATCTGACATTTTCATAGAAATCCTCCTTTATATTTTTAAATTATTCAATCATAACATACAAATAGGTGAAACTCTCCCTGCCTCCTGCGCTTCGGCTCACTCTATAGCTTTCCATAAAAAGATTGTCCGGTTTTTACCTTGCATTGCCATTGCTTAAAAAAAGTCATTGCTTGTCATTGCTTGTCACTGATGGTCATTGACAGCTATGCCATAATGACGCCGCAGCCAAATTACGGTTTACCAAACAACGGCAAAGCCAAATGACCAATGACCATTGGCAAAATGGCAGGTCTTCAAAAGGGCATCTGATGGCAATGACTCGACAAACTTTATCTGGAAGCCTATATTCTCAGCAACACCTTCAAAGCACCCTTTTGGCTTGCATAGTGAAAGGCTTCCACGCCTTCCTCCAGAGGAAAAGTCTTTTCAATTAGGGGGCGCACGTCCACCGACTTCATGGCCAGGGCGCGGAGGGCGGGAGCAAAGGGGCCGCATCGGGAACCCACAACAGTGACCTCATCAATGACCAGGGAGTTCAGGTCCACCGCCTCCCTTTCCGCCACCGTGGTTTTCAAAACGATGGTTCCACGGGGTTTTACCCATTTCCGGGCCAAATCGAATCCCGCCGCAGAGCCGGAACAGTCCACCACCACGTCAAACTCATTTTGAGGAAAATCAGGGTTGCAGGTCGTATCGATTCCTCTTTCTTTCACGATGGCAAGCTTCTCCTCGTATCTTCCCGCCGCCACGAGGTTACAACCAGTGAGGGCTAGAACCTGCGACACCAGAAGGCCCAATCTGCCGTCGCCCATTACGCAGACTTTGTCCGTTGGACGCAAGGGGATTTGTTGGGTAATCTCAAAGGCGGCGGCCAGGGGTTCCACGAAGACTGCTTCTTCGTCTGTTACCAAGTCGGGAACCAAGTGAAGGTTTTTATTGGAAAGGGTGAGCTGTTCCGCGAAGGCGCCGTCCTTGTTCAGGATTCCCAGGACGGAACGGTTGGGACAGTGATTGCGTCTCCGATTCAAGCAAGAGGGACAAACCCCACAACCCACATTGATCTCCCCCACCACCCTCTTCCCCACAAACCGTTCCTCCCCGCAACTTTCCACTATGCCCACGAATTCGTGTCCGGGCACTCCCTGAAAACCCATATACCCTTTGGTGATTTCTAGGTCGGTGCCGCAAATTCCGGCGTGGGTGACACGAATCAGGGCTTCGTTGTATTTGGGTTTAGTGGGAACGGAGTGGTCCCGTGTGAACCGTAATTCATTATTTTGATAAACGAGGGCACGCATTGGATTCTCAAAAGAAGAGAGGATAGCAGTACTCTTATTTTAGCGGAAACTTTATAGATTGCCAAAGGAGGGGAAAAATGATCCTCAATTCATCCTCTTTAGGATCCACTTTTGCCTTGGCCATGTCCACATTGGGTGGCACGGGCAGTATCTTGGAAATGTGGCGATAAAAAGAAAAGGGGACGCCAATATATGCCCTTTGTCCATAGCAGAGAAAAATAAAGTCAGGTATAATATTTTTTTAGTATCTGATAAAATTATTGTCGCTATGGTCAAAAAAGGTAAAAAGACAAAGGGCTATGAAAAGGTAATTAATGAAGTTTATCCCCTATCCGAAAAACGTGGTGGAGGAATAATAAAAATTGAAGCTTGGGAGGATACCAACGGGAAAATTGCAAAATATAGTATGGCATACATCAATCACTTTCTTTATTCGGATGATAATGGTCGTGTGCTTGGGTATGATAACGCGCATAGCTATCACCATAAACATTATTTCGGGGAAATCATATCTGTAGAAGACTTCAAAGGTTATCAGGAACTTGTCGAACGATTTAAAAATGAAATGAAGGAGTTTATAAAATGAGCATAAGAATAAAAAGCGGTTCGTTATCAGATTTTTTTGATTCCGCGAAAGAGACGGCAAAGGAAATTGATGAAGGAAAGCGCGTCACACGGAAAAATACCATTTGGGTGGACCCAACGGAGTTAATGTTTTTGCTTAAACCTGAACGAGCCAAACTGATACGCTTTTTAAGGGGAAAAAAAAGGGTTTGTTTTTCCGACCTTGTCAACGGGATGAAGCGCACAGCGGTGAGTTTGAATAAAGATTTAAGCTTATTATCAAAATACCAGTTAGTAAAAACCTATAAAGAGACAAATCCCGGCCATGGCGTCCATAAAGTTGTTGAACCTATGTTCGGGAATCAAAAGATTGAGTTTAGAGCGGAAATTTAAATTGCTTTAATCATATCTTGGCTTCTTGATTTTCGCGACTTATTAGAGGAAAATAAACTTGTTCTCTACCAGTGGTAGCAGAATCTGCAAAGGCCCCCGCTGAGCCCGCCTGGCGAATCATCGGTTTTTTTTACTCTTTTGCCGCCTTCCACTTTGGGCTTTTCTTAATTCTGTTAATCGTTGATTCACCGTCTGCCACATAGGCTGTCACAAAGTTCGCCTTTCGTTTTCCTGTCAACCGAATGATTACAACGTAATTCCCAAGGACAACTGCTACCCGGTGGTTGCCATCATGCCGTTTCCGTTTACGGTCCCAATCAGCATATAATTCAGCGTTTTCATCCTGCAAAACTGCCTTGATCCAATCAATCCGTTCCGCTCGTAACGTTGAAAACTGATCCTTGACCTGATTTCTATATAAAATCGGATTTTTTTTTGTCAAGAGAATTGGTTAATGGAAGCTATTTACAGGTTGAGCGCCTTTAAGGGAAAGCTCTTGATGACTGTCATTCAAATAAAAAAACATATTTATCACTATTGGCTATTGGCAGCTAGAGGAGAAAGATAAGTGAATTCTGGCCGTGATCTGGGTTAAACTACAATCTTCATTCCCAGTTACTCAGGTTCCATGTTCACAGTTTACAAAGCAATTCCCCAATGATCTCCAACACCCAAGACACCATCACTGCTATTTCCACTCCTCCCGGCGAAGGGGGAATTGGTATCGTCCGTATCAGCGGACCCGATGCCCTGTCCATTGCCCTCAACCTTTTTCGTCCTGCTTTCAACCCGAAAAAACTGGAAAGCCATAAGGCAAAGGTGGGAAAACTGGTGAAGTTCCAATCAGAGGAGGTGGTGGATAAGGTGATTTTCCTCCCCATGTTGGCCCCGAACTCTTACACTGCGGAAGACACCGTGGAATTCCACTGCCACGGTGGCCGGATGCCGCTGTCCCTCATCCTCAAAGAGACGCTGAGCCTTGGGGCGCGCATGGCGGAGCCGGGAGAGTTTACCAAGAGGGCGTTCCTCAACGGCAGAATCGACCTGACCCAAGCTGAGGCCGTTATTTCTCTCATCAAATCCACCTCCGAGGGTAGCTTAAGGTCGGCTGTTAGGCAGTTGGATGGTGGTTTGAAACGGGTGCTAACCGAATTTAGGGAAGAGCTTATTGGACTTCTGGCCAGAATCGAGGCCGAGATCGACTTCCCGGAGGAGGAGATTGAGCCGATTTTGTACCCGGAAATAGAGACGGGGGCGGAAAAGGTTTTGGAAAAAATGGACCGCCTTGGGAAAACTTACGAACAGGGAAAGGTTTTGCGGGATGGAGTGGAGACCGCCATCGTGGGGCGCCCCAATGTGGGGAAGTCCAGCCTGCTGAACGTTCTTCTGGATTTTGACAAAGCCATTGTGGCGTCCATTCCTGGCACAACACGGGATATCATCGAGGAGGCGGTGAATATACGGGGCATCACTTTAAAAATCATGGACACGGCGGGTATCAGGACTCATGGAGATGAGATTGAAAAAGAAGGAATACGAAGGACGCGAAAGGCGTTGGAAGGGGCTGATTTGGTGTTGGCGGTCTTCGATATTTCGCAGGAACTTACACCAGAGGACCTGGAAACCGTCAAAGCCGTCAAGGGAAAAAAGGTTATCCCCGTTCTCAATAAATGCGACCTGGGAAAAGGGCTGGATACGGGTCGACTGAAGAAACTATTACCTCACACCACTCCGGTCCAAATCTCCGCAAAAAAGAAGGAAGGCATTGATGCCCTGGAGGAAGCTATTTACCAGACGATTTGGGACTCCAAAACGGACTTGACGGAAAATGTTCTCATTACCAGGATGCGGCATGAGGAAAAAATACAAAAGGCCATTGGGGCATTGCGAGGAGTTTTGCGCTCCCTGCAAGAATCGCTTCCGCCGGAGTTTGTCGCGGCTGACCTCCGCTCTGCCTTGGACTGGCTTGGAGAAATCACGGGAGAAAGTTATTCGGAAGAGGTGTTGGAGAAGATTTTCAGTGAGTTTTGTATTGGAAAATGACGGAATTTTTCCCAGCTTTTCTTAATCGTGGGCTGCCTCCAGGGTCTTTGTCACTATCTCCATCACCTTGTCTTCGGTAAAAGGCTTTACAATGAAGTTCTTGGCGCCCAGCCGGATCGCCTTGAGGACCTTTTCCTGAAATCCCATGGAACTGACCATAATGACAACCGCCACCGGATCAATTTCCCGAATGGCCTTCAATGCTTGCAGTCCATCCATATCCGGCATAGCAATATCCATGGTGACAAAGTCCGGCAGAAGTTTTTCATAAAGCTCCACCGCCTCCTTGCCCGTTCCGGCTTCGCCCGCCACTTCGATATCGTTCGCCTCGAATATTTCCCGAAGCCTTCTTCTCATGAAAATAGTGTCATCGGTAATCAGAACGGTTGCTTTCTTTTCTTCTTGCCCCATGGGAATCCTCCCAACTTATTTAGCTATTGTTATGTTGATGATAAAGGTGATTACTGTTTTTTGGAAGATACAAAGATTTTCAAAACCCCTATCCCTATATCCAGAAACAGCAGGTTAGCTTTTTGAGTACCCGGAGTAAAAAAACTGACGCCTTTTCCCTGCGAGAAGGTGGGAGGGGTCAGGTTCCCTTCAAACCCCAGCCCGTCCAGGGCATTCATGGCGTTCCCGATAATGATGTTTGCAAGTTCACATAAGGCGCTTTCCGACTCTTCGTCAAAATCTCCTTCATAGGTCTTCCCAGATAGACGGGACGCAAGGGCCAGCCCCGTCTCCAAATCGAAACCTACCACAATCACACAACTCCAGCTTCCCGAAATACCCATCAATATGCTGTAATCCTCGGAAGGGGCTTTGTCCACAGGCTGGATTTTCATCAACTTGGTGTTAACTCCCGCCATGTCTTTCAAAACTTTTTTTGTATTTTCGTAAATGGAAGATAATATTTGTTTGGCGGACATTTTCTTAACGGTTATATTCTTACGAAAGAATTTCACAGATAAAACCATTTTCAAATCTGTGAAATCCGTGAAATCTGTGGTTTTAGGTTTTCATTTGTCCGGCTTCTTTCAGGAAATTGAAAATGCCTTCCGAATCAAATAACAAAATGCTCTTTTCTTTCATTTCCAACTGGACTTTTCTTTTCAAAAACCTTCCCACATTTTTTTGGGATAGTGCGTCAGGCACGGGCTTCCAGGATGATTGATCAACAAAATGAATACTGCAAACGGAATCCACATAAATTCCAGTTTGGAGTTCCGGGTCTCGCAATAGAAGGACTCTGGATTCAGGTCCGTATGTTTCTGTCCCGACTTTCAGGAGTCGATTAAAAAAGAAAATGGAGACGATGCGTCCGCGCACGTTCATGATCTGATTTAAATATGGCGGCGCTAAAGGGACAGGCTGCACCCTTTCAACTTTTAATACCTCCTGGATGTGTTTGATCTCAATGCCAAACTCGTTCTTTCCCCAACGAAAGAAAAGGACTTGTATGGATTTTGTGCTACTCATTTTGATAAAGGGTCACTCTGTTTCGGCCCATTTCTTTGGATTTGTATAAACATTCGTCGGCAAATTTCAAAAGGTCATCCTGGTTCTTTATGCCGTCCTTTGTGCTAGCCACGCCCACACTAATGGTAAATTGCATTTGATGCTCTCCGCAAGTAGAAGCAACGGAGAACTCTTCCACCACTTTGCGAAAGTGATCCATCTTTTCCGTAGCTTTCTTTGCCGAGGTCTCGGGCAAAACCACGATAAACTCCTCGCCTCCGTAACGGGCGACAATATCGCCTACCCTAAAACTGCTTTTCAGTAGGGTTCCAAGCTCCTGCAAGACTACGTCGCCATTCTGATGGCCATAGGTGTCATTAAATTTTTTAAAGTGGTCTACATCCATGATAGCTAAGCACAGAGAATGCTTGTTTCTAATGCTCTTGGCGAACTCTTTTTCCATAACCTCCTCCAAAAAATGGCGGTTAAAGAGTCCGGTAAGCTTGTCGGTCATGGCCAGACTTTCCATAATGTTCTTTTGGTTCTGGACTTCATCATACAAACGTTTCGATTTGATCAATGAATTGATCCTGGCGAGGAGTTCCCGATCCCAAAAAGGCTTTTGAATGTAATCGTTAGCTCCCAAATCCAATGCTTGCACCAAATGAAAGGGGTCGTCCGTATCCGTAACATATATAATAGGAATATGTTCCAGTTCTTTTTTTGATCGAAGAATGTTGGTAAGTTCGAGAGCGTTGATACCTTCAATGTTTTGGTCCAGGATCAGTATATCGGTATCACTATTGAAGGAGCCGAGGAGTTCCGATGCATTGTGGAAACGTGAAATACTAAAACCGGTTTTTTCCAGGGCGAGACGAATGATGTGTCTTGAGTTGTTGTCACTAGAGGCAATGATTGCCTTTCCTATCTTCTCACCTGTTATACCGGTAAGAACGCGGACAATATGCTTATAAAGTTCCCCTTTTGGAAAGGGTTTCACAAAATACTCGGCAACTCCGGCCTGAAAGCCTTTTTCCAGCTCTGCTTTTGTAGCGCGGCTTGTCACCATAATAATGGGAATTTCACGGGTCATCTTGTTGTTTCTCAATTGGCGGCAAACATCAAAACCGTTCATCTTAGGCATTTCCACATCCAGGGTGATCAGGTCCGGTTTGATCTTCAAAGCGGAAATAATGGCATGGCGCCCGTCGGGAGATTCAAAAAACTCAGCGTTTAAAGGCTTCAATTCGGTGAGGATAGCCTTGCGAGAGATAGGACTGTCATCCACTATCAAAATTTTATATTCTTTCTCTTTCATAAAACCGTCCAAAGGTATTTAAAAAGATTAATGCAGTTTGCTTATAAAGGATTTTCAACAGGATGACATAATTAATGTCTTATTTGTCCTGATAAAGATTTTAGGTGTTGAAATACAAATTCTCAATAGTAACTTGAAATTTCATGATATATAATAAATTGATGATGCGTAAATATACCAAAACTAAACCAAAATTGGAAGAGGACTATCATGATAGCGGCGAATCGATTATCAGGTAAGCTTATTACCTTAGAAGGACTCGATGGAGCAGGAAAATCCACCCAACTCAAGCTTTTTGAAGATTACCTGAAAGTGCGGGGGTTGGATTCGGTCTTTCTGAGAGAACCCACAGACGGGAAATGGGGGGCAAAAATTCGGTCTCTTTTGGAGAGCGGCAGTGGTGAGATCAAGCCGGAGGAGGCTTTTCATTTGTTCACCATGGACAGGCGCGAAAATGTGGAAAAGAACATTCTGCCGGCCCTTAATCAAGGAAAGGTTGTGGTACTGGACAGGTATTACTTTTCCTCCATTGCCTACCAGGGAGCCTTGGGCATCAGCCCAAAAAAAATCAAGGAGGAAAACGAATCCTTCGCCCCAAAACCGGACCTTGTCCTATTATTGGAAATCAGTCCGACCGTAGGCTTGGAGCGGATTAAAAAAGGCAGGAACCAAAAAGTAACCTTGTACGAAAAAGAGCAATACCTTATAAAAGTAAAAGAAATTTTTGATTCCATGGAAGACGACTGTGTCAAAAGAATCGACGCTTCCCTTCCCGAAAATCAGGTGAATGAAAGAATAATCCAAGAATTTGGGGAAATAATGTGAAAAAAAATATCATTCTTGCCATTTCCGGCGCCAGTGGTGTCGCTTATGGGAAAAGACTTTTCGACTTCCTCCATGAAACCGGCCATAAAATCCACCTGCTGGTTTCCAAACAGGGAGAACAAATCCTGCAAGAGGAAATGGACCTCACCCTGGATTATTTCTGCAAAGATGGCGTCACCTTCTATGCCAATCACAATCTGAACGCAAAAATCGCTTCGGGATTGTTCCCATGTAGCGGGATGGTGATTGTACCTGCCAGCATGGGTGTTATTGGAAGAATCGCCTCCGGTATATCGGACGATTTGGTTTCCAGGGCCGCAGACGTTACTTTGAAGGAAAAAGGGAAGCTGGTTCTTGTACCCCGTGAGACTCCCATTCATCAAATCCACCTGCAAAACATGCTTACTCTGAGTTCGGCAGGGGCCACTATTTTGCCTGCTTCACCGGGTTTTTACTATCGACCGCAAAAGTTGGGCGACCTGGTGGATTTCATTGTCGCCCGCATACTAAAAACCCTGGACATTGAGCATGACTTGCTGAAGCCTTGGGAGCCGCGAAACAAGGAAGGTTGAGTGTGGGATTTGTCTCTTGTAATCGGGAATATTTTAAGCCTTTGGTTCATTTCTGCTTTCATGCTTTGTCGGAGTTTTCATTAGTATCTTTTCCTCTTCACAACCACCACACCAATTAACTGGTGCTCGCCGTCTTTCGTCAATTCCATGTCGTCATACGTGGGATTCAGTGGATGCTATACCCCGGTTTCTATCATAAATTCGTTTGCTTCCACATTTATCCCATTCAGGAGCTTCATCACTACCTCAAAGGTTTTAAGCTTTTCCCGTCACCGCTTGCTTTGATCGTCCCGCCCAGTCCAAAGCCATTTATATCCGCCGCTTTTTTATTTCCGGTTGAGGTATTAATAGCTTTGTGATACTCTAACTGCCTCAAACGTTGTTAGTAAATAT
>JAJDAS010000533.1 GCA_029261755.1 Nitrospinia bacterium | reverse complement strand
AAAGATGCATACGATTCCGGAATCAGCCATGGAAAAAAACTTGTCCTCCATAAAGGGATCCATGAGCAAGGAACCGGGAAAAATCGTTTGCTGGGTTGAAGGGTGAACAATTAGAAAGGGGTTGATCTATAAGTGCACTCAACCCCTTTGTGGCAGCCAACATGCCTGGACATTGTGGCTCCACAGCCCTTCGGGACTATGGAGCCAGCCGCTGATTTTAGATTGAAGGAACATTTATTGAAACACCTATACCGCCAATCTAAAATCTCAAATCAAAAAATGCCCTACGGAATCACCGGTAACAAATTCCCACCTTTCTGGTAAAGCCCGATCAGTTGCCCATATTTATTAAAGATGGGGCTTCCAGGTACGGCAAAAGACCGGCTAAGCCCGGTTTTTTCAACAAAGATCCCGTTTTGTACCTTCCCCCAAATAGCTAGTTCGGGTCTTCCTAGGTAATTGATAACCATAAATGCTTGACTGTTTCCCGGTCCCAGCGGATGTCTGTCGATTTCCGCATGCCCAACCCAATTGGGGATGGGGATCTTACCCGTTCTGGCGCCAAGGAACAAGACCTTTCGGTTACCTATTATCTTGCTTCTCTCGACGGTGGCGGCCCTCTCTTGCATCAGGTTCTTGATGGGCATATACAAGAATTCCCTGTCTTGGGCAAATTCGAGGGTCAAGGGTCTTTTCGGTAAAGCGGTGGTCAAGACTACCACGGAGCCGTCTCTTTTCTGGTAGACCACTCCCGCAGCCATGATGCTTATGGGTCCCTTCAGATTGCCATAAACTCCGGTTAGGGAAGCTTTGTGCCGTTCGGGCTCCCAAATCCCCACCACGGATCTTGCGGCCTTTTTAACAGGATCAAATCTATATGCAGGAGGCTCGCGATAGTCCGTTTTTTTGGAGCTGTGGGCACAGGAGAAGGACAGGAAGCCAATGAAGAGGACAAACAGTATGAGGAAAATAGACTTGGTTCTCATGACAACCACCTCCTTATAGAGGGAAAGTGGCGTCATGATGAAGTTATAATTTTGTCTTGTAACTGCGCATGATTAATTTTATGAAAGGTTCCGGGTTGGTGCGTATTCGCCACTTTCCCTGAAAGTTGATAAATCTCATCTCTCACTTATATTATCGGCATATTATGGGATTTTAACAAGCAAAAATTTTCTTTATCCTTAGCAATAATTGTGCCTATCTATGTTTTTTAAAAACCGTTGGCCTCAAACCGTGAACCGACAACCTTGCATCACGAACCGATCCGAAGCTTTTGGACGTTAGGAACTCCGCGAAATGGTCCCATAGTTGACCCCTCCGGCCCATTTCTTTATACTTTACTTTCATTCAACAGAAATAATAGCTCTTTTCTTTAAGCTTTTTTTGTTTCCTTCCTCCCTTTTCTTCTCCATCATTTTTATTACTCCATGCGGCAATTTAACGAAAAACACTATTCGGAGGGGCATCGCAAAAAGTCCTCCATGCCCAAACTCCTGGTTTTTCTCCTTTTCTGCCTTTCCATCGCCCTGAATATTTATTTTATCTTTTTTCAGGAAGGATGTGGAAAAGTTGCCGATGAGGTTGCTGCTCAAGGAGATACCATAACGGTGGAGGAAGAGGTTGGAGAAGAAAATGAAGTAGTTCAGATAAGCAAAACCGTCGGCCCTGGCGGTTTTCAGGAAGTCCATTTCCCGGGTCTCGGCAAAAAGCAGGTGAAAGCTATCTCCTTATCCGTTCAAAGTTCCCTCACCCAAACTATTTGCAAAGCAATTTCAAAGGAGGATGGATGTGAACTCCTCGCCGCATATACGGATCGGCTTATTAATTCCAAATTCAATACCGCCTCCGAATTGAGAAAAGGAGATCGCCTTGACCTTTTGATGGAGGAACCCAGTTCCAATCCCGGAGAGAACAATATCCTGGCCATCCGTTTTCAAGGTTTGAAAGTCCCTCATTTTGCAACCTACTATTTCCGGGGACCGGGCTGGAAATACGGATCCTATTTTTTTGAAGATGGAACACAGATTTTCCCCAGCTTTCCGGAAAGCGAAGCGCCCATCAGGGAATTTTCCGAGATTACCTCTTTGGTGGGAGACTACCGATTAAAAAACGGGGGGCATTCCGGGATTGATTTCAAGGCCGAGGTGGGAACGCCGGTTTACGCGCCCTTCCCCGGTACGGTGACTCGTATCAATTGGAACTTCAAGTATAATGGAGATTGTATAGAAATTGACCATCCGAGGGAGGGAATAAAAACCGTCTACCTCCATCTAAACAAAGTAGTGGTAAAACCGGGGAATTTTGTAGAAAAGGGGCAAAAAATAGGAGAATCCGGGAACACCGGCAGAACTTTTGCCCCCCACCTCCACTACGAAATTCGGCACCGTAAAAACAAAGATAAAATCATGGACCCCTTTCGCTTCAAACACCATAACACCCACCATAAGAAAATCCCCCCGGAAGAGATAAAAACGTTTCATTCTCTCGTGAAAATCTATGAGAAATTACTGGAAATGTAAGTTTTTTCTTTATTCCACAAATCCATGAAAACCGCCGATGAACCTATTGCTCACCCTTTTTTTTCTCCCGGCTCTCCTTTTTTGGCATTTAGCCAAAACCTTTAATAAAAGCCTGCCAAACCTTAATGGCGGTTCGATTTTGGTTATTGCCGTGGGCGGCATTGGAGACACCCTTTTAGCTCTTCCATGCGTCAAGGCGTTGAGGCAAAATTGCGAAGGGACGAAAATTACCGTTTGGACAAGTGATTCAAGCATGGACTTTTTTTTTCGTGAAGAAGAGCTAGTGGACTCGCTGGTAATCTACCCTTTTCACCAATTTTTTCGCCCCCTGCATTTTTTTTTTGAAAACATCAAATTCCTTTGGAAGATTCGAAGCCGAGAGTTTTCTCAAGTAATTATCACCGAACCCTGTCATAACATTATCTCCAGTGTAGCCGCTTTTCTTTCCGGTGCAAAAATCAGGATAGGTCCTCGTTACCGGCTTGGCAAAATCGACGATACCGACTTTCTTCTCACCCACTCCCTTCCCTTTAGCTACGAAAAACATGCGCTGGAGATGAACCTTGAATTACTTGGATTTTTTGGAATAAAAGATATTTCTCCCTGTTTGACCCTCCCTTTGCTGGAAGAGGATAAGACGAAAACAAGACTTCTGCTGGAGAAGCATGGAGTTAGTGTCTCTGAACTCCTGGTGGGAATGCACATCGGGGCAAACCCAAACCAGTTATACAAATGTTGGGACCAAAATAAATATGCCGTGATTTTGGATTTCCTAATCCGGGAATGCCAGGCAAAGGTGGTGGTTACGGGGGGAGAAGGGGAGAAAACTCAAGTGTCGGAAATGATCCACCTCGCAAAAACAAAGCCTGTGAACCTGGTGGGCAAATTGGGAATTCAGGAAACTGCCGGCTTGCTCGAACGTTGTAACTTGTTCGTCACCAACGACAGTGGCCCCATGCATATGGCGGCGTCGGTAAAAACACCGGTGGTTGCCATATTCGGCCCTACCCACCCCAAAAAAAACGCCCCGTTCGGCCGGCATATTCTGGTCCGAAAAGAGTTGGATTGCAGTCCCTGTTACGATTGGAAATTTTCGAGGATCAAGGATTGTCCTCACTTAAAATGCTTAAGGGACCTTTCAGTGGATGAGGTAAAATCGGCCATTGAAAAGATGCTTGGTAATAAGACGCATGCAACAACGCATTAAATTTCAGTTATTAGGGTTGAACGCCTTGTACTCTTACGACTGGTATAGTTTCCTGGCCGAAAGCATAGCATTAATTACGGCTTTTGACGATTAAGGTAACTGAATTTCTTCTCACTGCTAATAAATTCGTCCCACATACCAAGGGAAGTTGTAACCTCTCAAAAAATTAAGGGAGACTCCTATTTGAAAAGACCTCCCCTGTCTCCCCTCCTTCGCAATGAGGCAAAAGTGGTGCTCTCCCTCAACTTTTGAGAAGTTACAAGAAAAGCACTCATAAACTAAAGCCATGCACTATGGCTCCACAGGGCTGCGTTGCAATAAGACCGGCATTACATGACGGGCTAAGCCGCCCCGGACTAAACGGCACCGGACACTCTCCGCCACAATGGAGCCAGCAATATTTAACCTCCCGTTTTTCCGAAACTTTTCCCATGGATAGTTTGATGGTTCAGGAGTTCTAAACCTACTTTCCTAATTTCCCAAAGCCATTCTGGTCGCCACACCGCCTCATCTGGTAAACTATGAGGTGCGGAATTCACTATTTTTTTATCCACTGCCGCAATTCAGGCACTCCCCTGACAACTCAACCTAAAGGAAAAAGCTTTGAAAGTGCAAAAATATCTTACCATTCACGGCCATTTTTACCAGCCCCCGAGGGAAAACCCCTGGCTGGGAGTAATTGAGAGACAAGAGAGCGCCTCCCCTTTTCAAAACTGGAACGAGAGGATAACTGCGGAGTGTTACAAAGCCAATACCCTTTCCAGGACCCTGGACCCCAAAGGCAAAATTTTAGAAATAGTCAATAATTTCAAATACTTAAGTTTTAATGTGGGGCCGACTCTTCTTGACTGGCTTCAAGAGCATCATATTGCTACCTACGAAGCGATAATTGCTGCGGACCATGAAAGTCGGAAGCTGAATGGCGGCCATGGAAATGCCATTGCCCAGGTTTATAATCACATCATAATGCCTTTGGCCACCAGGGAGGAACAGCAAATCCAGATTGGCTTGGGGAAAAAGCAATTTCAAAAACATTTTGGCCGTGAACCCGAGGCCATGTGGCTTGCCGAAACGGCCATCAATGATGAAACCCTTGGACTTCTCATCGAACAAGGAATCCGCTTCCTAATTCTTTCCCCCGACCAGGCTCTCCGAACCAAAAAAATCACTGATGACCATTGGAAAGACGTGAGCCATGGGAACATTGATACCACGATGCCTTGCCGTGTTTTTTCCAATAATGGCCACCTGGATATCTTTTTTTATAACAAACCTGTCTCTTCCGCAGTTGCTTTTGAACATCTCTTAAAAGACGCACACAAGTTGGCGAAAAAACTGGCTTCCATTCCCGTGGCAAAGAATGGGGCCAAGTTGGTCAATATTTCTACGGATGGAGAATCTTACGGGCACCACGAACCTTTCGGAGATATGTGCCTGGCGGCCTTTTTTTCCGGGATCATCAAAAACTTTGGATTTCAGGTTATCAATTACGGATATTTTCTGGAGAAATTTCCGCCGGTTATGGAAGTTCAATTGAAACCCGGTGAAGATGGGAAGGGAACTGCTTGGAGCTGCTCTCATGGAGTGGGCCGGTGGCAAAGGGATTGCGGGTGTTCCACGGGGGGCAAGACTAATTGGAACCAGAAGTGGAGAGAGCCATTCCGAACAGGATTAAGAAAATTAAAAGAGAGCCTGGACAAGATTTACGAGGAAAATCTCAGCCAACATGTGACTGACCAACAGGCTCTCTTATGGGATTTTATTGAAATCAGGCGAAGCAGGCTAAAACAAGATATAGACGCTTTTTTTGCAAAACACTTCCAAAGCAGCCTGGAAAACGGAGAAAGAGAAGGCATTCTCCGGTTGCTGGAGTCTCAATTGAATTCGCATTTTATGTTTACAAGTTGTGCCTGGTTTTTCGATGACATTTCAGGTATCGAGCCAATGCAAAATCTAAAGTTTGCTGCACGGGCCATTGAAATGGCCGGAAGGCCTGAAATGGTTGAGATTCTGCTAAATGAACTGGAAAAAGCACGGAGCAATATTGACCATAAAACAGGCAAAAGCCTTTATCTAAAAGAGGTCGCACCTCTTGGGAAAACCTACGACCTGGTAGCCAATCAAGCCATTATGGAGTTGGCCCTTCTTGATAAAAAAAGAGGGAAATATTATTTTTATGAGGTGGAGGCGGAAGCCAGGGCACAGTTTGATCATTTAGCCGTTACTTCAGGGACTATCCGGTTAAAAGACTCTTTTTTGGGAATACAAAAAAATTATTTTTTCTTCTGTTTCCGAAGCAACCGGAACTATTTGGAAACATGGTTGGGAGAAAATTTGCATGAGGGAACCCAGTCCGCAATCCTGGAAAAACTTGCATACCTGGACAAGGAACTATCCGCCAGCAATGCTTCTCAGATTGGGAAAGAGTATGGTTTATTGCCCTATGACCTATCCGACCTTATAGAAACTAATCGTGAACAAATATTGGCCAAGGCAATGGAACAAGATTTTGCCGACCTGAAAAAATCGGCCCTTGCCTTGTTTGATAAAAATAAAGACCTGATGGCGCATATGGTTCGCTTTGGCCTAGACCTCCCCCCGGAAATGCGTTTCGCCGTCAGCTACACGGTGCACCACAAAGTAAAAATAGGAATGGAAAATTTAAAGGGCGAGACTGAGCCGGAAAAATTTATCGATTTAATTGAATTGGTCCGCTTTGCCAAATCTCTGCAAATTCCATTAAAAATGGAATTTGAGCAATGTGTAATTTCAGAAACTCTTTTGCAAAAGCTCAGGTTACTAATAAAGAGTCGAGACTTAAAAACCTTTGTGGAAATTCAGAACTTAATGGAAATTGCTGTTGCTTTTGACTTAAAGATCGACTTGGCTCCAGCACAAAACATCCTTTTTGGATACCTGAAAGGCCCATTTTTGGAGTTGGCGCATGGTCTACAAGAAACGGATCAGGGAGTTTCTTCTCATCAATTTGCGGACAAACTGCTGGAAATCTCTGAAAAGAATTTTATGATCAATGTGGATAGGTTCAGAAGCGAGTTGGGAACTTGAACAAGGCAGGGGGGACGTTTCAAAAATTTCGGGAATGGGATTAGGGGCTAATGTAAATTATGCGGAAAGGCTGACAGCGGTTCCTTTACTGGTTTCTGCTGCAGAGTTATTTTTGGCAACCACCACATCGCTGCCGCTTTCCGGGGAGTTGGATTGGACTGCAACGGAATTTCCGGCATTTTCAGGGCCACTGGATTTGTTCATGGCCTGGAGGACATTCTTACCTGCCGTGGAATCGATATCACCGCTTTTGGTTTTTACAAAAGCTGCAAAGGCAAAATCCGCCGGCTCACGGCTGAAACCCATTCTTGGAGCACCGTCCGAGAGGTAAGCCGATGCGGGGCTGAGGTTGCTATTATTGACCTGCCTTCCCAACTCCGTAAGCACATCCGTACTTTGGGAATGCCTGATATAAAGTTTCGCGTCTAAAGCAGCGGGTCCAGCCGGTACCATGATCTTCTACCCCCTAAATACCCTTTTTTTATACCTAATATCACCTATAAGATATAATTTTCCGCTTAATTTGTCAATATGTAAAATTTTTTCTCAAATTTCCAGAAGCAACAAAGTTTACACTCCCCGGTTTTCAATCCTCTTTATTCAAACTTTTCTAGCGGGATTTCACGGACCTCTCCAAAGACCGTTAATGGCTTGTCGAACTTTTTTTGATCCCCTACCACTGTAATAATTATCCCATCGGGCTTGAGGTATTGTTGGGCCACCCGCTGGATGTCCTCCACGGTTACCTTCCGCATATTTTCCAGATAGGTATCCAGATAACTCATGGGGATGCCATAAAATTGAAAAAAAGCCATTCTGTTGGCAATCTTAGCGCTTGTACTGAATTTGAAAACAAAGGAGTTTTCAATAAATTTTTTCGCGTTTCCCAACTCCTCCCCGGAGACCGGTTCGTTTCTGATCTTATTGATATGTTCCAGCATCAGTTGGATCACCTTGGCGGTGGAAGAAGCCTTGGTCTCCGATCCAATGGTAAAAGCGCCATAGTCAAAAACCCCCGCTCCGAAGTAGCTCCATACCGAATAAGCCAAACCTCTGTCGGTCCTAATATCCTGCATCAATCGTGACTGGAAAGAATTGCCTCCCAAGATGTCGTCCATTAACTGAAGAGCGTAATGGTCGGGATTTGAAATTTTTACCCCAAGATGCCCCAAGCGAATTACGGATTGAGAAGTGTCTTTCTCCACATAATTCACGGAGTAGCTGAATTTTTTCTTCAGTGGTTTAATCTCCGGCAGTTTTACCTTTTTTCTCTTCCACTTCTCGAAGGTTTTTTTAATTTTCTGAATGATCTCCTCTTCTTTGAAATCACCGGAGACACTCATGATAATTTGATTGGGGTGGAGATAGTTCTCATGAAACCATAAAAGGTCTTCCCTCTTTATGGAAGACACGGAAGGGATAGAAGGCTCACGGCTGAAAGGGTGCCCGGCGTAAACGAGCTTTTTGAATTCTCTTCCGGCAATGGAGCCCGGATCGTCATTTTTTCTACGAATACCTTCGATAGTAGCCTTTTTTGCAAGGTCAATCTTGCGTTGATCGAAAACAGGGTTCATTAAAATGTCGGCAAAAATTTCCAACCCCAAATCCGTGTCTTTTTTCAGCACGGATAAAGAGGCACCTACGTTAGTATTGCTGCTATGCACCCCTATGCTTCCTGCAATAAACTCCAGCGTTTCATCAATTTCATCCCCCGATCTGTTTGCTGTTCCTCCGGTCCTCATCACCGTGGCCGTAAGGCTTGCAAGGCCCGTTTTATTCTCTGGTTCGTAAATAGAGCCGGTGCGAATAGTAGCGCTGATATCCAAAACCGGAAGTTCGTTATCTTCCAACAGAAATAGTGTTATGCCGTTTTGCAGTTCAACTTTGTTGGGTTTGGGAGGAGTAAAAGTAATGGTTGGAAATTTTAGTTCCGAAGGCATGGGTCTTTGGACCTCGGACCGACAAATGCCGGAGGAGGAAAGAGAAAAAGCTATGGTAAAAAAAAACAGGAGAAGTTTAACTGGTGAAAACATATTTTCAGGCATCTTTCAAAAGAGAAAAGGGGCTTTATTAAACAAACTTCCAAACTTTCCGAACTTTTTTTGAACTCAAGAATCGTCGATACTGTTTTTTATAATACTTGACGCGCTCATCGGGTAAGAGACACAGAACTTCACTCCATACCTGGAATGCAGCCTTCATAAATTTTGCTGATACCTTATTGGTATTATGGACCAGAGGACACAACTCAAGCTCAGGGTCGATAATTACCCCCACGAGAACTCCACGCTCAAAGGCAGGGTGGGAAGGAGACAGATAGCAATAAAGTGTCTTTTGACAGGAGATTCTTTCGTCTTCCTGAAATCGGCATTCTACTTGATATTTGTCGATCCTTGGGAATTGCCTCCGGCTTACCCACTTATCTTCAAAGGGGAAAAATTCTAAATAATAATAGTTTTTCTCGTCTTCTTTTTCGTGGCAACAAACACCTTCGCAGAGCTTCCAGCATGGTCCATGTCTATAAGGGCTTATGGATAGGCTCCTTTTTAATTTTTCATAGTGCTCTTGTGTCAACATAGCAGACGGCTTTGGTTCAGACAACTCTGTGCGAACGGCAGATCAAGTAACGGGGTCCGTTGTGGCTTCTTTCTTTTTTTTGGAAATAAGGACTAAATTCCGTACGTAGATAACGGAGCCCATTGACTGGCCTAAAATAAAAACGGGGTCTTCTCTATGGATGGCATAGGTAAGGAGGATTATGCTTCCGAAGATACTGAAATACCAAAAGTGTACAGGGATTACGCTCTCTCCACGTCTTTCGGAAGCAATCCACTGTACGAAAAATCTCATAAAAAAACACGCCTGCCCAAATAAGCCAAAAACCACCCAGAAACTCAAACTCATAAATTATTCCTTTATTTTGTATCGCAAAAGATGGGTTTGCATCCACCGAACAGCGAGGAGGTCTATAAAAGATTTGAAAACCCTATTGGAAATATTGTATTTGCTTTCTCCGTATTTTCTTGGAAGATGGTTCACTTTCACTTCCTGTACACGGAATCCATGCATTTTCATTAAAGTGGGAAAAAATCTATGCATTCCATTAAAAAGTTCTATCTCTAAAAGAGCCTCTTTTTTGAACACTTTCAGAGAACACCCTGTATCCCGAATATCTTCATTGCTTAGTTTGTTCCGAACAGAGTTTGCGATCTTCGACGAAATCCTTTTTACAAATGGGTCATTTCTTTTATGCCGCCATCCACAAACCAGTTCACACTCGCCTTTTTTTATTAATTCCAGAAGGTTTGGAATATCCTGGGGATCATTTTGCAGGTCAGCGTCCATGGTAACAATGTAATCCCCTTTCGCATTTTTAAATCCAGCATCAAAAGCAGCTGTCTGTCCGGCATTTTTCTCGAAAGTTAAGATGCGAACGGCTGCTTCTTTTTCCGCGATCTCTTGTAATACTCGTGGCCCGTTGTCACTGCTTCCATCATCAACAAAAATAATCTCCCAGGAGCTGTTGAGGTCCTCCAGTACTTTTTTTGTTGACTCATATAGAGGGATTAAATTCGGTTCTTCATTGAAAAGAGGAATTACTACGGAGACGCTCATATCTGGATTTTGATTTTTCATTGGGTATTGGTATTGAATCGGTTGGCTTAGGGGTGAGTCTGAAATAAAACGGCGTAATCAAAAAGGAAGATGAGGTTCAAAGTTCACCGGCCGGATTTTGTCATCCGGACCTTTGCTTTGCAAAAGGTAACGGTCCAAAATAACCTCGGCAAGCCGCTTGTAAAAGCAACTGCTTGCTTGCGCGTCTATTCCTGTCAATTTGTCCCGATCAACTCCAACGATAATGACTTGTTTGGCCTTGGCAATTACATCTGCCACGCGGGGTTGATCCTTTAGAAAGGAGACCTCTCCAAAAATGTCCCCTCCCTTTAACTCGGCAATTCGCGTTCCTTCTTTCATTACATGAATCTTACCTATAACAATCACAAAAAGGATGCGTTGGTTTTTGTCGGCCAACTCATCCTGGTGGATGATCATTTCATTAAATTCGTACTTGCTCCATGAACTGGCTTTCAACATCTCGGTCAAATGTTCTTCTGAAAAGTCCATAAAAAATGGGGTTTTTTTCAGGAACTCAATTCGTTGGTCCATGGGTTTTCACCTCATCATAAGTTGGAAACGATGAGCAACAGTTAAATATCCTCTACCTGAAAAAGAAGGCAGAACACTCCTTTCAAGCCCGGAAATTCTGGAGCGGGCAGATGGGTGGGTTCGGGAAAAAACCGAAACGCCCCCCGCAGACTGATGCCTGGACAAAAGCGCCAAAAAATCCTTCAAACCACGTGGATCATATCCTAACCTTTCCGCATAGTTTGTTCCAAGTCTGTCGGCCTCATACTCAAGGGAAGGGTCTAATCCATTTGTAAACAACGCATCCGTAGCTATATCGACGAAGGCAGAAAATATTTTTGGGTTTTTATCCAAAACCTCTTCGGTTATTAGATCAACCCCCTGAAATAAACCCTGTTTTTTTCGGCTCTCTTCTATGGCTTGTAAAGAATGCTTCTTTACCACATGGGCGATCTCGTGCCCCAGAACCCCGGCAAGTTGTGCTTCGTTATTTAGTTTTAGTATCAGACCCAGAGTCACAAAAATATACCCGCCGGGAGCGGCAAAGGCGTTGGGTTCCCTCGAGTTTAAAATTGCAAAGTAATAAGGGATCTTCGGCCTGCCGGAGACTCTAGCCACATTTTTACCAACAAGCGATACATAACGGGATAATTTTTCATCTTGATAAGGTCCGCCATAGCGAGCAAATACTTTAAGCGCCACGGCGCCGCCGATGGCTTTTTCCTCTTTATATTGGATTGGCTGAAAGCTTTTTATTGTCCTGGCGCTTTTACCTATTAAATCAGCCGTCTCTTCATCCAGACCTAAGGCCCTTCCAAAGTCACTTAATGGATTTCCCCGGTTGCCGGCAAAAGCAGTTGCAGAGATGCTTAAGGCTAAAGCCATCAACGAAATTTTCAATAGGTAGTTTTTTTTATTTCTCATTTTTTCAGAATGCTATCGCAAACGTTTAGGGCCTAAGCCTTCGTCCATTAAGAATTTCCGTAACTCTCTCCCGCTTATGCGCCTTTTTTCCATGGTTTTTACATCTCGAATATATTGTGAAAGATTTCCATGGTTGGTGCCATATTTCTCAGCCACGGGGTTGAGTCCACGAATAGCTGTAGCGGTGGACACCTCTTCCTCTTCCATGGTTTGGTTTTCCTCGTCCAGGCCGCCTGGCACGGGGTCTCCACGAATAGCAGTAGCGGTGGAACCCTCTTCCTCTTCCATGGCTTGGTTTTCCTCGCCTAAGCCACCTAAGAAGTCAAGCAAATCCTGTTCGGCGAAGGAACTGCTTATAAAAGCAAGTGTCCCGGCAATTAAAGCAAACAGCATTAGAAAAGGTTTTTTCATTGGATTAATGTACTCCGCCATTATTTAATTTCGGAGAATCTTCGCATTTGGATATTTAAAAGCAGTCCAACCCCGATAAAGGTAGTAACCATGGAAGAACCGCCGTAACTCATAAGCGGCAACGGGATACCAACGATGGGAAACAGACCCACCGTCATTCCCATGTTTAAAATTATATAACAAGAAAAGGAGGTAATTATACCAGTGGCCAAAAGCATGCCAAATCTGTCTTTGGAACGAAAAAGAACCTGAAAACAACGGAGTAGAAAACAAAAATACAACGAAATCAATAGCAACGAGCCGATAAAACCGGTTTCTTCCGCGAAAACGGAAAAGATGAAATCGGTATGTTTTTCAGGTAAAAAATTCAACCTGCTCTGCGTTCCCATGAAAAACCCTTTGCCGAACATTCCACCCGACCCGATGGCTATCTTGGATTGGATTGCATGATACCCTGTTCCCAAAGGGTCCTGCTCCGGGAAAAAAAAGGTGGAGAGCCTGTTCTTTTGGTAGTCTTTCAAAAAAAACCACATGGGCGCCAGTGCTGCAATTCCGGCTCCAATCAGTTTCAAAAACGAACGTGAATTTATTTCTACAATAAAGATAATGGAAAAGGAAACCATAAGGAAAAGCATGGCCGTTCCAAGGTCGGGTTGCTTGACGATTAACAAAAACGGAACAAGCACCAAAACTCCCGGAACCATGAGATCCTTCAGATAGTAATGCTGTCCCCTTAACCTCCCCTCGGAAAAATATTTTGCCAGTACAAGCGCGATGGAAAATTTGGCCAATTCAGAAATCTGAAAAGTGAGACCTCCAATCTTTATCCATCGCTGGGCGCCGGCTATCTTTGTCCCGGCCACAAAAACAACCACCAGGGCAATAACGGTTACGAAATAAAGCACATATGCTATTTTTGCCAAATTGTGGTAATCGATCAGCAAAACAGCAAACATGGCTATCAATCCAAAGACAAGCCAGTAAAACTGTTTCACAAAAACTCCGTTGGCGTGCCCGTTGCTCTCCAGGGTTGCGCTATAAAGCGCCAACAATCCCACAGATGCAATGCCAAGGGCCAAAAGAAATAAAAGCCAATCGAAATTAGCCATCAGTCTTTTATCCAACACCAATTACACCATTCAAAACCTGTTTTTGTATTTCGAACAATTCTTTTATCCCTTGGGTGGCCAAATCCAAAAGCTCTTGCATTTCCGAATACGAAAAAGGTTCTCCTTCGGCGGTTCCCTGGATTTCTACAAACTTGCCGGATCCGGTCATCACCACATTGGAATCAACCTCTGCGGTGGAATCTTCACTATAATCCAAATCCAAGAGAGCCGACCCTCCAACAATCCCAACACTGGTTGCAGCCAGGTAATCTTTCAAAACCTTGCTGTCTTTCTTGACGGAACCGGATTTTTTTAAGGCCTCCACAGCAAAGGCCAAAGCAATGAATCCGCCGGTAATGGAGGCTGTCCTGGTGCCACCGTCTGCCTGGATCACATCGCAGTCCACTGTTATTGTATTTTCACCTAACTCATTCATATCTATTACCGAACGGAGAGACCTGCCAATCAACCGTTGAATTTCATGAGTGCGCCCGCCTATCTTGCCGCGGGTGGATTCCCTGACATTGCGAGAATGGGTGGAACTGGGGAGCATGGAGTATTCCGCTGTGACCCACCCTTTACCGGAATTCATTAAAAACGGGGGAACCTTATTCTGCACGCTGGCGGCGCAAATGACCCTGGTATCGCCTACTTCTATCAATACCGACCCGGCAGCGTTTTTTAAGTAATTCGGTTGGATATTTATTTTCCGCAGTTGATTATTTTCTCTTCCTTCGCTTCTCATAAGCTCCTTTTTTCTATTAATTTCAATTTCAAGTTCGGTGAGATGCTAACAAAATATTTTTTAAATTGTAGATTGTTAATTTTGAATTGAAGGGTTTTTTAAAAAAAATACCGCCAATCTAAAATCTAAAATCACAAATCTAAAATGGTCTATCTCACTACCACTCCCGCATAGCCAACCACTTGTCTTAAATCCCCTGTGACATCACCGGAAGTGGAGTATTTAACCAGTGAAGCATTTGTGGCGCCCATAGCGTTGCAAGCGGCCAGCATTACCACGGTGGGAATGACCCCACACATGGATATGTTATTTTTTCGGACCACTTCATACAGTTTGCCCGGATCTCTTTCTTTAATAGCCTCAATGGCCAATTGGTCTTTTTTTTCGGCGACTTCCCTGGATACATAATGACTCATATCCGAACTGGCAACCATCACAGTAGTGCCGCTCCTGCTTTCCAATACTTTGGCAATGGCTTCGCCTAACTTTAAGCACATTGGCAAATCCAGACGCCCCAGACAAACCGGGACTATTTTAAAATTATTAAAAAGATATTGAAGAAACGGAACCTGCACCTCTATGGAGTGTTCCGAAAGGTGCGCAAGGTCGTCCTTTGTAAAATCATTGGAGCCTTCCAAAAGCGCTTTGGCCAGCCTCTCGTCAATAGGGACCTCACCCATTGGGAATTCCCAGGCCCCTTCGGGAAAAATAGACACCTCTGCTCCCAATCCGGTATGGTTGGGTCCAAGAATCAAAAAAGTGTCTGCGGGTTTAATCTTGGAATAAACAGCCCCCGCTACGGACCCTGAATACATGTAGCCGGCATGAGGCGCCATGACACCAAGAGCCTTCTGTTTTGGATCTTTTTCGTTGATAAAAGGTGATATTTGCGATTTGAGAGCAGTTTCAGTGCCTTCGTAAAAGGTCCCGGCAACCGCAGGCCTTCTAATAGACATACCTTACCCCTTAATTGATTTTAGCCTCAAATTTTACCACGTTGCTCTCTATTCCCACAAATAATGCGGTGATGGGCAGTTAATCAGCTAATAATGAGTTTTTCGTTTCACTGGTTATCGCGTTCTGAAAACAATAAAGCCGCCTCCAGGTCTTTGTGCTCAAAAGCCGAAGACATCCATTCCGCGTCACCCGATGAAATTGACAAACGCTTCGCCTCCTTTCTCCACCCGGAAACAACTCCGGCAACTTCACCTGCAATATTCCGTGCCTGCCTCTCATCCAGGTTGAAGGAGAGACACACTCCAATAGCCGCCTCCAATGAACTCCGTGGTTGGTTATGGGAAACCCATGTGGTCAACTGCCTGGGTTTCAGATGTTCGGGAACCGGGTTTAAATCGTATGCCGGAGAA
>JAJDAS010000532.1 GCA_029261755.1 Nitrospinia bacterium | reverse complement strand
TTATTCATCCCGTGGCTTTACTCAAGTTGTAAAAACAATTTTTTCCCCATGTTTGCGTTATTTCTTCTGGGCATATCTATAATTTTGACGCCTTGGATCATTCGAAATTACATCGCTTATGGGGATTTTTATATTTTCTATCTGCCTGCGTTTTCCGGTGGTGGAGTGCCCGATGAATTTAAGGAAATAGGTATTGACGTGATGTCCTTTTCCCAAAGTGTCGTCAATATCCTTTCCAACTTGCCAAAATTCATTGCCGGGATCATCTCCTCGGAAAAAATGCGCCAAAATGCGCTTAATTTCCTTTATTGGAATCAATACAATCCCTATAATCCTTCAGACTTGATCTTTTTCAGGTACGGGACCCTTTATTACATGGTGGCACATATTTTTTTATGGGCATTATCATTGATTGGTTTTTTTATTTGCATTAAGTCATTTTTTCATCGCGGGTCAATAATAATCTTATTGATAATATATAAGACCGCAATTACGTTTCTTACCACCTACCAAGTCTGGTATCGCGCAACCATCGAACCCTATTTATTGCTTTTTGCCTCGTTGGGAATTCTGGCGGTTTTTAATGCGGCGCGCAGTAAAGGCCTCCCTAATAAAGAACGAGGTGAGCCTGCTAATTAATGCCATTAAACAGCCGGCTCTGCCGGTGGTTTTGGACTTTTCACATGGGATCCCCAAACTTATTTGCCGCAAAACCAATGCAAAAAAATGAAATCTGCAACAATATGAAATCCCCCTTCCCCTTAAGGTTTTCCCGGCAAATCTTCTTTTCCCCTTTTTTTGATTTCATAATTTTACACCCCTTTGTGTTATACTATGTTCTTTTTTTAAGGGTAAAACCATAAAGTTTTAAAGGGTTGCCCCCTTTTCTTATGCATTGGCATCATTTTTGCCTTATATAATTCATTATAACTTTCTGAATGCATAAAATATTGTTTAGGAGTGCTTATGCCTTTATCTCAATTTGTTAAGACCTATCCCATGAAAGGGAAGTCGGAAAAGACTCTAGTTTTCTCCTCCAAAACCTCCGCCCTGGTGAGCATGGATAAGCCTCTGTTTGAAAGAGTCACGAGAGGAGACCTCCTGGAAAAAGAGAAAGAACAATTGGAAAAGATAGGTATATGGGCCAAAAACCTGAAAACGGAAAAAAAAGATGCCCTTGGCTGGCTGAAAAAGGCTAATCGCTTACGGAAAACCTCCAACACAGTGGTGGTGCTGAACATGAAATGTAACCTTGCCTGCCCATACTGCTTTGAAGGCAAACTGGTCAGCGGGGTGACCATGACCAAAACAACCGCAGACAGGGTGGTCAAGTTTCTCTCAACTCCTAATAACCAATCCGTGCAGTTTTATGGCGGTGAGCCTTTAATGAGTGAGGAGCATATCCATTACATTGCAGGTAAATTGCAAAAGTCTGCAAAAAAAAACGGCACGGAGTTTGCCTTTTCCCTGGTAACAAACGGGACTCTGCTGACAAAAAAGCGGGTCAAAGAGCTTCTTCCCCTGGGCTTCAAAGGGGTCCAAATCACCCTGGACGGCCCAAAGGAGACCCACAACCAGTCCAGGCCCTACAGAAACAAAAAAGGCTCCTTTAACCGGATTATCAAAAATCTTAAGGAGACATGCGATCTCATCGAGGTGGGGGTAGTGGGAAACTACACCTCGAAAAACTATAGGCGCTATCCGGAGTTGCTGGATTACCTGATTGAGCAAGGGATAACACCGGACAGGCTGAAATCCCTGCAATTTTATCCCGCCGCTACTAATAAGGGGGAATTTGCCCTGCCAGACTATACCGACGGGTGTGTTTCCGCGAACGAACCCTGGCTAAGCAAGGCGACTCTTTATTTGCGGTCGGAGATCATAAAGAGAGGTTTTCCAATTCAAAAGATTCGCCCATCCACATGCATGATCGAGTTTGATAAGGACTTGGTTATCAACTATGACGGAACTTTGTACAAATGTCCGGCCTTTATCGGCCGTAAAGGACTGGAGGTCGGGTCGTTAGCCACCGGGGTTCAGGATTACCGGAAATCCCATAAGCTTGGGTACTGGAAAAAAGAGGAGTGCATGGAATGTGCATACCTGCCCATCTGCTTTGGTGGATGCCGCTACATAAAGTTACTACGAGACGGCAACTTTGATGATGTGGACTGCAAAAAGCAATACCTGGATGCAACTCTGGAAAAAACCTTGCTCCAGGATCTTCGGCTGAAACCAAAGATCGTGGGCATTTAGTGAATAAAATTGTGGGACCCAAAGCGCCACAATGTAGTTATTTATTTCTTTAGCTTGCAATTTTAGGCAATTATGGAGGGTTTATATCTATGCTTTCAACCAGTATTGACTCAAAAACCATAAAATTAGCTATCAAAATTAAGCAAAGAAGAAAAGAGTTGGGCATAAGCCAAAGAGAGTTGGCAGCAAAATCCGGGATCAGTTTCGGTTCCATACAAAAGTTTGAGAGTGGGACCAATCCTACGGCGCCCAACCTGTTGAAGTTGGCCCGCATACTTGAATGCAGCATTGATTGGCTAATGGACTACATAGTAGAGGAGAAGCCAGGACATGGGGCCTTGGATGGGGAATCCGTGGTAGCCGTTACCAGGATCTCGTCCCGGCTAATTTCAGATGGTTCACTTAAAGTTGTCGGCCACACTTTTTTCAGCAGCGAGTGGCTTAAAAATTTAGGTGATAACGGAAATTTTTTGATCATGCGGATTTCAGGGGACACCATGGACCCTACCCTTAGAGAGGGCGACTGGTTATTAATAGACAATACCCATACATCTATTATGGAAGGAGGCATTTACGCCATTAAAGAAGGGGAGAATATTTTGGTAAAACGCCTTCAACCTCTGCTCGGCGGCAATTTTATGATCCTCAGCGATAACGATAAATATCCTCCCCAGACATGGAATTCCGCTAAAGAACCTCTTCAGCTTATTGGAAGGGCTGTTTGGACTGTCAATATTTTAGTTCCTTCTATATCCCACGTCGAAGACTAGCAAAAGATAAAGGTACAGGGTTGCCTTGCGGCCTTCATATTTTTTGAGATAGTTAATGAAACCACGACTGGTACCATGATGCCCGTTCACGTCCCCACACCAACCCACAAGCGCCAATCTTCTCCAGGCATTTGTCAGATTGGCCTGAGATCTGCTGTAAAACCATTCTGATTTGACCTTCCGTAAAAAGTAGTCTCTCCTGAATCCTCCAATTGCTCCTTGGGTGCCCACTTACGCAAAAAAAAATAAAAAAACTTGAAAATCAAAGCATGACGTAATATTATAACCAATTAGAACTTAAAATATTGTGCGCAATGTTTAGATGTCAGTACTTTATTTATGACTGATTCCTAAAAACATCCAAATAGTAGGCGGGGAAATTATGGAAATCGATTTTAATGAAATAGAGGCGCTTTCATATTTAAACGGTTTAAGCAAAGGTGGATGTTTAACCGTTTGGGACCGTAATGGGGGCATGCTAGGCTATATTCATAAATTTTATAAAGTTGTTCACAAAAATTCCGAAGTTAGGATGGAAGTTGGCATTAGCCAAATAACTTTACGGCAAAAGGTCTATGACACACTGATAGAAAACGGGTGGAACAAGACAAAAACTGCCGAGGCCCTGGGGTTTGGCAGAAAAAAACTTAATAACCTGATTGAAAAGTCTCAACTTAAAAAAGATGAAAAAGCAATGGTGGCGATTCAAGCAAAACAAAAATTGGATTTATTGGAAGCGTTGGAAAAAACTTCATGGAATTATAACGCAGCGGCGCAGGTTTTAGGAATAGACCCAAAGACAGTTTCCCGAAAAATCAAGAAATTGTTCGGCAATCAAAAAAAAAGGATTCCGTGGCAGGTAGGAAATAACTTCAAAAAGCTTGAAAAATGAATAAAAAGTGCTATTATGGTTGGATAATAGATAGAGATACAAATTTTACAATTTGGAACTACTAATAAAAAAAGTAAGGTATGTTCATAAAATAGGACTAGCAGGTTCTATAAAGTCCTAAAATTATTAACTATGGCCTGGAGCCGAAAGGTAAAAAAATGAAAATTAATGACGCCATTGCACAGTTTCTTTCTCATTGCGAGCACGACAAGAACCTTGCCGGACAAACCCTCAAGGCATATTCCATCGATTTGCAGAAATTCCTGCTATTCGCTGGAACGAAGAAAAGCATCAAAAAATGCGACAGTGCCCTTCTTCGGAGCTATATGTCCCATCTCCTCGATGATTGTGCCTTGAAGGAAACCAGCGTGAAACGTCGCTTGGCAAGCCTGAAAGTTTTTTGTCGATGGATGGAGTTGCACGATATGATTCCTGTGAGTCCTTTCCATAGAGTGGATGCCAGGATCAAACTTCCCAGGCAAATCCCAAAAGGGCTTTCAAAAGACGAAATTCGAATCCTTATTCAATCCACCAGAAAAAGAATGGGCGTATCCCAGGGTGCGGCCTATGGTCAAAGACCATGGAACCAGCTAGAAGATATCGGCCACTTCAATGTCCATACCGCGTTGGTTTCATTGGAGATTCTCTTCAGCACAGGGCTTCGGGTGGGGGAACTGGTAAATCTTACCCAAGAAGATATTAATATGAAGGAAGGTTCCTTGTCCATTGCAGGGACGGGGGTGAGGGAGCGAAAGGTCTTCATCCCGGATGAGGAAATTAAGAGTCTTCTGAAAGCTTATCTCAAAAGGCGAAACAGTAGAAAGCCGGAAACGAAGGCGCTACTCATTAATTCAAAAAACCAACCCGCCTCTACTCAATTCATCAGGAAACTTATTCGCCAGGCTGGAGAAACGGCGGGACTGAAAAACCGGATCACTCCATACATGCTTCGCCATGCAACAGCCACACATCTCTTGGATGCCGGGGTTGAGATTCGTCGGGTGCAGAGATTACTGGGCCATTCCACCATAATCAGCACCAATACCTATACCCAGCTCTCCGATTCCAGCTTAAAGAAAGCGATTTTCGCATCGCACCCCCGAAAGCAAATTTTGAAGAGGTGATAATCGAATAATCCATGGCGGTTATTGAGAGGCGCCGTATCGCCGAAGCAAAAATCAATTAACTCTTGCCTAAATTGAACGATTATTTTCTTTAAAGGTAGAACTTTTTTGAAGACCTCCCCTGTATCCCCCTTTTGCAAGGAGGGGAAGAGCGAAGGGGGAGGTATCTCTAAAAAGTGGCCCCCCACCTATATGTTTTCTACCAGTGATAGCAGAACCTGCGAAGGTCTCCGCTGAGTCCGCCTAGTAAATCATCGGTTTTTTTATGCTTTTGCCGCTTTCTGTCCCATCCATCCTCACATAGAATTCAGTATTTTCATCCCACACAGCAGTCTTGCTCCAATCAATCCCCTCCGCCCATAACGTCGAGAATTTATCTTGCACCTGATTTCGATTCCATGAAAAGTTCTTTTTGGTCTGTGGGAATACCGTGTGCATGCTGATCACGATACGTTTTGACCGTCTATTACCTTACGAGAGGTAAATACCAAACTCTGCGGGCTCTGTGGTTCAGGCGTATGCTACCAAAATGAATTTTAGGAGATGATAGAAAGGAGGGTGAAATTCCAACAATGAGAGGGGTGCTAAATTTGGATGGTGTCCTGAAATGACGGACAAGTTGTTATTTTTTTGATTTTAACTTGGATTCCAGGAAAGCGATCACCTGGTTTTTTTCCTCCTCAGTCAATCCTTCAGTTCGGGAGAAATCGAATTTGGCGCCGTAGGAGTATTTGAATTTTGGGTATTGGGAGGGTGTCTTCCAAAAAATTTCCATGTCAAAATGGAAATCTTCCACTTTAAAGGGGTTTTCAACCAAGAGCTTCAGGTTGATGACGCCGGGCAATACATCTCCCGGTTCCAAGGCCGCATTGTACAGAAACTTTATCCCCGTCTCAGAAATATCATTTACTTTTCCCAATGTTGGTTTCGATTTGGGTAGGCGAACCATTACCCAATCCACTGGATATCTTGAATTTTGTCTACTCTCATTCATAGCGAAAAAAAGAAAAATTACTTTCGTATGTTATTATCAAATTTTTTCAAAAATTTTTCAAGTCTTACGCATTATGTTTTATAATGACATTCAACCATTTGTGAACGAGTCAAATATAAGGGCACTTCCAGAAACTCTATATTGGAATAATTTCTACAACTAATTCCCCCTTAATAAAGGGGGCAAGGGGGATGTGAAGAGAGTTTTTGGAAGTGCCCATAACTTAGTATTTTTTTGGTAATAAGCAATCAAGGTTCAAGCCTTTTTTATTTCCTCTTCTTCGGGTGAATTTGCGGAGCAAAAATGGTAAATTGTTTTTGCCTTGTTCCTAAACTTTAATCCGCACCTTCTTCCCCAAAATCCGTAAACCCATGCATTCCATCTTTTTTTCATTTTTTCTTATTGTTGCTGTCTTCCTTTCCTCATGCGAAAAGGCCGAACTCCCTTATGAGAAGGCCGTGAACCTTCAGCCGGTGGAGGTTCGCTCCGAGGTAGATAAGGCTCAGGCTACCACGGGTGACATCATTACCTTCACAGTAACGGTTAATTGGCGCGAGGACCTTTCCATGAATCTCCCTGAGTTTGGTTCCAGCATCGCAGATTTACGCATTACAGATATGGGGTCCGATGAACTATTGGAAATCGATGGAAGGAAAATCCAAAAAAAATGGTACAAGCTACGGGCGGATATCATAGGCTCCTACCGAATTCCCGCTATCTCCATCCCCTACCACATCCCGGGAAGCGAGGAGGAGTCTAAGGCGAAAACCTCCCCCATCTTCATTCAGGTGGTGAGCACCCTGGAGGATAAGGAAAACCTCACAGGGCTGCCCAATGGGATCAGGCCCCTGGAAGAGGTCCCCGCAAACTACCGGAGGGAAATCATCATGGGACTGGTCCTGCTTTTAATTCTTCTTACCGGCTACTTCATTTATAGGTATTACCAAACAAGGAAGATGGCCAGAGAGGCCGCTCCTCCCCCTCCACCCCATGAAGTAGCTCTAAAGGAACTGGCCAGGTTGAAGAAAAGGAAATTGAGCAGCCTGGACTCGGTGAGGACTCTATATTTTGACCTGTCCGAGGTATTCAGAAGGTACTTGCAGGACCGTTTTGAGTTCCCCGCCGTGGACTGGACCACGGAGGAGATCGATTCCTATATCCAGCAAAATCATTTCATTGAGGCTCCCATGAAGGACGCCTCCACCACCTTCATTCGCAATACGGACCAGGTGAAGTTCGCAAGGCATTTCCCGGATACCTCCAAAATTGAAAAGGAGTTTGAAACTGCCGAGCAATTTATCCATAATACAAAGGAAATTCCTCAGACGGATCCGGTTACTAAATAGAAAAAGAAGGTTTGCCACTTAAGTTCCCTCACAATTAACAAAAATGATTAAAAACGTAGGTATTATCGCGAAATCCCATAAGCTGGAAAGAGTGGAAACCGTCAGGCAACTTTACGATTGGCTCAAGGACAGAAATGTCCAGGCATTTGTTGATTCCGAGACCGCCCATCGAATCGACGTGAATTCCAACCTCACCCGGGAACAGGTGTGCAATGAAGACCTCGATATGATCATCGTACTTGGCGGAGACGGCACCTTGATCAGCGTGGCCAGGCTGGTCTATGACCGCGATATACCAATCCTGGGTGTTAATATGGGCACCCTGGGTTTTTTGACGGAAGTGACCATGGAGGAACTCTTTCCCAGCCTGGAGAAGGTAATGGCCGGAGAAACCAAGTATGAGGAAAGAATTCTTCTGGAGGTCTCCACCTTGAAAAATGGGAAGACCTTAAAAAAGCACACGGTCTTGAACGATGTGGTCTTGAACAAAGGGGTCCTGTCGAGGATCGCTGACTTGAAGGTTCATATCAATGACCAATACGTTACCTCCTACCGGGCCGACGGCTTGATCATCTCCACACCTACCGGCTCCACAGCCTACTCCCTGGCAGCCGGTGGACCCATCCTCTATCCCACCATTGATGCCCTCATTGTTTGTCCTATCTGCCCCTTCTCCTTCGCGAATCGCCCCATAGTTATCCCGGGCGACAAGGTCATTGATGTCCGGATAGAGGCAGACCACAAGGATTTTTATGTAACCCTGGACGGACAGGTGGGATTCCCTATGAAACCAGAGTATGTGATTCGTATCCAAAGGGCTGAATCCCGCCTGAAACTCATTCACTTTCCCAATAAAAATTATTTCGAGGTTTTGAGGGGCAAGTTGAAATGGGGCGACCGTTAGCATGCTCAAAGAACTCCATATTAAAAATTTCGCTCTCATAGACCAATTCCAGGTGGAATTTCAATCCGGCCTGAATATCCTCACGGGAGAAACAGGCGCGGGAAAGTCAATTATCATTAACGCCCTCAACCTTGTCCTTGGATGCCGAGCCGACCTTGAGTGCATCCGAGACGGCCACGATTCCGCCACGGTGGAAGCCCTCTTTGATTCTTCCCAAAACAACAAACTAAAAAAAATGTCGGAACATTTGGGAATGGAGCTGGAAGAAGGGGAATTGATCGTAAAAAGAATTGTTTCAAGATCGGGGAAGAACAAGGTCTTGGTTAACGGTTCCTTGGCGCCGCTATCCATGCTGAGTAACATTGGAGATGGCTTAGCGGATATTCATGGTCAGCATCAACATCAAACCCTCCTGGTACCGGAGAACCACCTGCTCTTTTTGGATGCTTTCGGAGACCTGGGTAAGGATTCCGATGAAATTCGTAAGCTGGAAAACCGTTACAGGGAATTGAAGCGACAAATAGAAAAACGAGAAGATGCCGGGCGCGAGAGGGCTAGAAAGAAAGACCAACTTCAATACGAAATTTCCGAAATCAAAAAAGCGGGTCTTGCCGAGGGTGAGGAAGAAGAGCTTTTATCGGAAATGAAAAAACTGAAAAATGCCGAAACTCTGGCGTCGTCTGTTGAAAAAGCATTTTCCGAACTTTACGACTCCGATTCATCTGCCATGGACATCATAAGGCAGGCCAATAACGACCTTACGTCCGTTTCCGAAATCGATCCCGACCTCACCCCTTTTAAAGAAGCCTCCAATTCTATTCTCATCCAGTTGGAAGATCTCTCTTCAGGACTTCGTGATTACGCCAACGGGATAGAGTATAACCCGGAAAAGCTCCAGGAATGCGAGGACAGGTTTGCGGAGATCATGTCGTTAAAAAGAAAATACGGGTCCTCTATATCGGAAATCCTGGAATATTTTGAAAAAATTCAGGAGGAGTTTTCCTCTCTGGAAAGCGAGGAACAAAACTTTGAAAAGGTGGAAGAGGAGTTGGATTCCATTCAAGTCGAACTCCAGAACCAGGCTTCCATCCTGGCCGGCAAAAGGGAAGATGCTGCCAGGAAGTTTTCCAAGCTCATTGAAAAAGAATTAGCGGATATGAATATGGAGAAGGTGAAATTCCTCGTGGAATTTGTTTATGAAAAGGATGAAGACGGGCCTTTCACTTTTAAAAAGAAACCGGTAAAGCTGAATCCCCACGGATTTGGCAGAGGGGAATTTCTTTTTTCTTCTAATCCCGGAGAAAAGCCGAGACCTCTTTCCAAAGTTGCTTCCGGCGGCGAAATTTCCAGAGTTATGCTGGCTTTGAAAAACATTCTACCCGGAAAAGAAGATGTGCCCACCATGGTCTTTGATGAAGTGGATTCCGGGATCGGAGGTAAGGTTGCGGGAAAGGTGGGCGAAAAGTTGAAGAAGATTTCCAAGGGACGCCAGGTCCTTTGTATAACCCACCTGCCACAGATCGCGGCCATGGCCGACGCCCATTACTTCATCGAAAAATCTTTTTCGCAAGGAAGAACCACCACCGTCATTCGTGGGTTGAACAAGAAGGAACGTATCGAAGAGATTGCCAGGATGTCGGGTGGCGCCGTGATCACAGACGCAACCAGACGTCACGCAAAGGAAATGATTGAAGCGATTTGAGCTGTTTCCCTGCCTGATAAATTTTCTATTAGTCGCAGCCCTGCTTCCTTACTTCCTCTCCCTCTCCCTGAAGAATATCCTGATGGGGGATCCTTCAAAGGGAAACCTTTCCCTGATTTGATTTTCCAGGTATCGAATATAGGAAACGTCTATCCCATCCGGACGATTTACAAAGCAGATGAATGTTGGCGGGCAAACCTTGGCCTGGGTGGCAAAAAACATCCTGATGCTTTTTTTGTGGAATATCGGAGGCGGCTGTTTACGTAATGCGTACTCAAAGATTCTGGTTATTTCCGCAGTTGGAATTCTCGAAGAATAATTTGCGTAAACCGAATCGATGGCCGGAAAAAGTTTTTCCACCCTCTTTCCTGTCAACGCTGAAATGGACAACACCGGGACAAAATCCATAAATGGGAGCTTTTCTCTGATTTCCATCTCAAAATCCCTGAAGGTGTTTGTCTCTTTTTCGAGCAGATCCCATTTGTTGACGGCAATGATACATCCCCTTCCCACTTCGTGAGCCTGAGCGGCAATCTTTACATCCTGAGTACTTACGCCTTCCATGGCATCGATCATCAAAACCAGTATGTCCGATCTCTCAACGCTTTTCAGAGCCATGATCACGCTGTATTTTTCCAGCTTCTGAGAAACGCGACTCTTCTTTCTAATTCCTGCCGTATCTATAAAGAGATACTCTTTTCCGTTGGCGCGCACCAGCGAATCGATGGAATCCCTGGTAGTACCTGCTTTTTCATTGACGATGTTTCGGTTTGTTCCTAGGATATTATTGATAAGGGAAGATTTTCCTGTATTGGGCCTTCCGATAATGGAGACTTTAATTATTTTTTCAGGAACAGTTTCGGACTGGATTTGTTCACGTGGTAAAAGCCTTGTGATGCAATCTTTTAGACCACCTATGCCTATTTTGTGTTCCGCCGACGTGGATAAAATTTCCGCGAAGCCAAGAGAATAAAATTCGTTCACCCATTGCTCGTGGATGGGGTCGTCTATTTTGTTAACAACCAAAACCACCTTTTTCCCTGACGACCTTAAAGTTTTTGCCACCTCTTCGTCCACGGGGTTTTTCCCCTCCTTGCCGTCGCAAATCAGCACAATCAAATCGGCTTCTTCGATGGCCAGCATGGTTTGCTCCATCATTTGATTTTTTAGGTCGTCTTTGGCAACAGGTTCGAACCCGCCTGTATCAATGAGAAAATAATCCCTTTCGTCAATGGTGATAAGGTGGTAATTACGGTCTCTGGTAACGCCGGGGGTTCCGTCCACGATTGCTTTTCGATATCCGACCAGGCGGTTAAATAAAGTGGACTTCCCAACATTTGGTCGACCGACAATGGCAATAACAGGTGTTGATGAATTCATTGTTTAGTTTTGTGAATTGTTAAAGTGTATGAGGATACCTACTTTTTTATTCCATAAAATTCCACACCGATTTTGCGGTTCATCAAATCAGCTAAGGCCTGCGTGGAAGACTTGTCTTTGTAAAGGATTTCATAGACTTCTTCAAAGATAGCAGCGGAAATGTTGTACTTTTTTAATAGATGATAGGCGGAATATGTTGTTTTGACGCCTTCGGCAACCATCTTCATTTCATTTTGTATTTCTTCCCGTTTTTTACCCTTGGCAAGTTCAAGGCCAAAGCTTCTATTCCTACTGAGATCACCAGTGCATGTGAGAATGAGATCACCCATGCCGGACAATCCTGAAAGTGTTTGAGGTTCCGCTCCCATGGCGCAACCAAGTCGCATCATCTCCGCCAGACCTCTGGTGATTAAAAAAGCTCGTGCGTTATAGCCAAACCCGAGGCCATCGGATATCCCGGCAGCAATGGCAATAACATTTTTTAGCGCGCCGCCAATCTCTACGCCCAATGGGTCGTGGCTGATAAAAACTTTAAACAAGGGTGTCGAAAAAACATTTTGAACTTCTTCCGCTGTTTTCTCACATTCAGATCCAATGGTAGCTGCAGCAGGACTATTTGTTACAATTTCCCGGGCAAATGTTGGACCCGATAAAACAGAGAATAGCTGGCTGCATCCATCACCTAAAACTTCTTGAAAAATCTTCGAGGGCGTCACCAGCTTTTGGGTTTCAATCCCCTTCCCTGCATTTACCAATAAAACACCGGGTTCAACAAAGGGGACCACTTCGGAAAGAATGTTTCGTAAAACATGAGTGGGAAGGGCAAAGAGAAGAAGTTCCTTTCCATCTACGGCTTTCTTCAAAGAATTCGTTGAAAAAATATTGTCTTGCAATTTTACGCCCGGCAGAAAAACTATGTTTTCTTTTTTATTTTCAATCGCTTCATGGACTTCTTTCTCATATGCCCATAAGTGAACCGGAAACCCTTTCTCGGCCAGATGAAAGGCAAGGGCGGTCCCCCAGCTTCCAGCTCCAATAACTCCAATTTTTTTCATGTTCATTTCCATCCTAATTAATGAGTAGCGAAAATATTACCTTAAAAGAAATTTCCGGTTATTACAACTTTATTAATTATGTTCGTTCTTCTGTGAAAGCAATATCGAAAAAAAATCAAACATAAACAATGAAAACCATTTTTACATTCTTAAAATACTCGGCGAATGTTTTTTAAAAAATGAAAAAAAATAACAACTATAATAAAAAAAATAGTGGAATATACATGTATAGTTGTTAAGTTTGTTATTTTAAATCCTACCGGCCTCAAAAAAAAAATTTACTATCAAATATGTAACAAGTTAAGTAATTACGTAGGCTTAACCTATAATTGGTATTAATTTTATTAAAAAATATTTTAATTTATATCAATTAGTGCTTGACTAATGATTTTTTTGTGATATTTTATAGCACAATACAGGGTGCATTAAACCAATTTTTCTCGATTTTTCAAAGAAAGGAGTGAATGAATGGCACTAAAGAAAAAAGCCAAAGCGAAGCCAAAAACCAAAGCCAAAGCGAAAGTAAAGACCAAAGCAAAGGCTAAGACCAAAGCAAAAGCCAAACCGAAAGCCAAAGCAAAGGGTAAGGCCAAAGCAAAGCCAAAAGCAAAAGCCAAACCAAAAGCTAAGGCAAAGTCCAAAGCTAAAGCCAAAGCCAAAGCCAAACCAAAAGCTAAGGCCAAAGCTAAGACTAAGACCAAAGCTAAGACTAAGACCAAAGCAAAAACCAAAGCCAAGGCAAAACCAAAAGCTAAGGCAAAGTCCAAAGCTAAGGCAAAGTCCAAAGCTAAGAAAAAAAAGAAGTAATGTCGGGGAACCTAAAAAGAGATTGAATCAAAGGGAAAACAGCTTATAGGTTCTTCAAAACCAGTAAATACCCCTGTATCGAGAAAAAGTTTATTTTTTTGCACCCTGTATTTTTTTTACTTATTAAAATCCTTCACAATAATTTTCGAAG
>JAJDAS010000531.1 GCA_029261755.1 Nitrospinia bacterium | reverse complement strand
TTCCATCGTCATCGTTTTTACCGCTACTACTCTGCCAAAGAATAAAAAGATCAATGCCCTGATCTATAAACATGCGGAAGTGGTGGAGTTGAAGATGTTGAACAAAAATGAAGCTGCGGCATGGATTAACAAAAGAGCAGCCTCACAAGGGAAATCCATAGATGGAGCTGCCGCTTCCTACCTCATTCAATGCGTGGGAACCAGTCTATGGAATCTGCATAACGAACTGGAAAAAGCCTGCATTTATGTGGGAGAACGAGTTCAGATTACTATAAAAGACGTGCAAGAGCTTGTGGGGGTAATGCAAATGGAATCAGTATTCGTTTTAACAGACGCAGTGGGTGAAAAAAATCTTGATAAAGCTCTTCATGTCCTGAAAAATATCCTCTCCCATGGCTCCCCTCCCCTGGCCATCCTTGGCATGTTGGCCCGCCAGTTCCGTTTGATTTGGCAGACCAAATCCCTTGCTGAAAAAAAAACCTCCCCTCAAGAAATCGCGAAGGCCGTTGGCCTTCCTCCATTTCTAGTTGGCAAATGTGTTATGCAATCCAAAATATTTACTAACCAGGAACTGCGTTCAGGCTTTGAAAAAATGCGCTCGCTGGATCAAAAATTGAAGAGCACCGATATCCCTTCCAAAATCCTCTTCGAAAACCTACTTTTCGAGTTCTGCATCCAACCAGGCAGGTAAAATGGCCAAAGAAAAAAAACCGGAAAAACCTCAAGATCCAAACGCCTGGATGGTTACTTTTTCAGATCTCATGACCCTCCTCCTGACCTTTTTCGTTTTGCTTTTGACCATGAAAGCCATGGACAAGCAAGCCGTGAACCAAATGTTCAGCCTCTTTTCCGGCTCCGTAGGTGTGTTTGGCCATGGTGAAAAAACCATGATGACCCCATCCAGCGTGGTCCCTTCCACTGTTTTGAAAATAGATGCGGAAACCCTGCGCAAACTGTTGGAAACCACCGATTTCGAGGAAAAAAGTAACTCTGAAGAACTTACCGTCCAAGGCGGAGGTGGTGAACTAGAGGAAGGAAAAGTTGGGGGATCGGGAGGTGGAGGATCCGGCACGGGAGTTGGTGAAAAAGGAGGAACTTTAAAAAGAGGAGGCTCTTTATTCGAGGGGGAAATTTACGCAAACATGGAAGAAGATCTCAAGGATATCCTGGACTTTACCCTTGGGAAGGAATCCGGAGAGGGTGCGGATGAAAAAGAAAAAGAAGAGTTAATTAATAAATCGGGGTTGAAAAATATCAAGGTGATCAGAACAACGCGGGGGATTGTGGTCAGGTTTCCTAATGAAATCATGTTCGCAAGTGGAAGCGCGAAATTGCAGCGTGCAGCCTTGCCTCTATTCGAAAAAGTGGGTAAGTTCATCATTAAAAAAAAATATATGGCGGAGATTGAAGGGCACACGGACAATATCCCAATTCACACCAGGCAATTTCCCTCCAACTGGGAACTCTCCACTACCCGTGCAGTAAATGTCCTACGTTACATGACTGCAAGGTTCAAAATCCCCCCGGAAAAGATATCCGCCTTGGGATTTGGGGAAACCAAACCGCTATTCCCGAACAACACGGAAAACCGCAGGCAAAAAAATCGCCGTGTGGAAATTGTGCTCTATAAAAGTAGGTGAGGTACCATGGATCGTGAAGTTGTGGCGCTGACAAGGTGCCTTCAATACGAAGAAAAGGAGGTTGAAGAAGGAGTATCCAAAACCCTGAAACTCTTGGGCGGGATGGAGTCCTTTGTAAAACCGGGTGACAAAGTACTCTTGAAGCCCAACCTTCTGGCCGCCCGACCTCCCCATAAAGCTGTGACAACCCATCCGTTTGTGGTAAAAGCTGTGGGAAAACATGTAAAGGATTGCGGTGGAATCCTTTCCCTCGGTGACAGTCCTGCCTTGGGAAGTTGGAAACAGATTATTTCCCAAACAGGAATGGATGAGGTGGCTTCCTATCTAGGGGCGAAAATTGTCCAGTTTCATGAAACTGTTTGGGTGGACAGGGAAGAGAGGCACCACTTCAAAAAACTGGAAATTGCTAAGGCAGCAGCAGAAAACGATGTTATCATCAACCTCCCGAAATTGAAAACCCACACCCAGATGTTTTTAACCCTGGGAGTAAAAAATATCTTTGGTTTTCTCGTTGGGAAAAGGAAGCCCGCCTGGCATATGGAAGCCGGTGAAGACTACTATTCCTTTGCGAAGCGAATTGTAGAGCTTTATGAAGCTGTTGCCCCTTCCCTTACCTTGGTGGATGGGATCATAGGAATGGAAGGAAACGGTCCGGGGAGCGGAGATCCCAAGGCCATTGGACTCATCGCAGCCGGACGCGATGCCGTGGCCCTTGATAGAGTAATCCTGGAACTGGTGGGCGGAAAACCGAAACAGCTTTATACGAATCAGGTCAATTCGTATTTCCGTGCGCCGCACATCTTGATCGGTTTTCCGGTTCGCTATGTGGACCGCGGCTGGTCGGAATCGATGAAGGCGTTGCCGGAGT
>JAJDAS010000530.1 GCA_029261755.1 Nitrospinia bacterium | reverse complement strand
GGCAGTGCTTCTGCTGGATCGAAGAGCCACTGCTATCTCTTTCACGGCGGCGCGTATCTGGACTCGTTCCAGGGTGTGGAAGAGGAAAGGAGCTGTAATGCCCATGGCGACCCCGATGAGAACCAGGACCACGATTAGTTCAATAAGCGAAAAACCTCTTTCGCCTTTTTGGAGATTTTTCAACCCGTGCCACCTATTTTAATTGGACTCTTCCCAATTGACGATATCCTTGTCAAACTCCTCTCCTCCCTGGACGCCGTCTCTGCCGAGGGAAGAGATATCGAACTCTGAGCCGTGTTCGCTTGGGTACTGGTAAATATAGGGATTGCCCCAGGGGTCTTTAGGGATTTGCTTCATATAGTCGGGTTTGAGGGCAGTCAAACCTCCCTCGTTGTTGGGATATTTGTGTTTATCGAGCCTGTATTGCATCAAAGCGTTTTCAAAGTTTTTGATCTGGGCTTTGGCAGCCACCACATGGGATTTGTCGACTTTCGAGAAAAATTTGGGACCAACCAAGGCGGCCAGTAAGCCAATAATGACCATGACCACTAGGAGTTCTATCAAGCTAAAACCCGCCCTGCAACATAATATCTTGCGCCAATTCAACTTTCTCATAATTAAAAAGACTCCTAAAAATAAATGTTTTTCTATTTTAGTTTAACCGATTTATCAATGTTCAACCAACTGACACAAACTTTAGGAGCCCGGAAAAAATAAAATCCGCAGTCCCTGTTGTTAGTCAGCCTCTTATCCCAAGACCTCCTCAATGGATTCATAAAGAACGTCCAGCAGTATCCGAATCTCTTTTCGGGAAAAGGTGAGGTGCGGAACCAGGACTACCACATTACCCAGGGGACGGATGATGGCTCCCCGCCGTCTGGCCTCCTGAATGACCCTGATCCCCACTTTTTCTTCCAATGGGAAGGGTTCCCTGGTGGCCTTATCTTTCACCAGCTCTACCCCCACCATCAGTCCGCTCTGGCGGATATCCCCCACATGTTTTAGGTCCTTGAACCTTTCCAACCCTTTCTTGATCTGCTCCACTTTCTTTTCCGTCTTCTCCAGGGTCTTTTCTTTTCTGAAAAGCTCAATATTCTCCAAGGCTGCTGCGCATGCTAAAGGGTTGCCGGTAAAGGTATGGCCATGGAAGAAGGTTTTGAATTCCTTATACTCTCCCAGGAACGCGGAGAAGATTGCTTCCGTGGTGATGGTGGCGGCCAGCGGAAGATATCCTCCGGTGATTCCCTTGGCCACGCACAGGATGTCCGGCCTGACCCCTTCATGTTCGCAGGCGAACATCTTGCCCGTCCTGCCGAATCCCACCGCCACTTCGTCCGCGATCAAAAGAATCCCGTATTTTTTACACAACCTGGCCACCTTCTTCATATATCCGTCAGGGAAGACGATCATACCCGCTGCTCCCTGAACCATGGGTTCAATGATCAAGGCGGCGATTTCCCCTGCATGGGCCTTTAAAACCTTTTCCGCTTCGTCCGCGCAGGCTAATCGGCAGGAAGGAAAGGTTTTCTTCAATGAACATCGATAGCAGTGAGGGTTGGGGACTTTGTATGAGTCGAACAGCAGCCTTTTAAAGAGATCGTGGAAGAGTTCGATGCCACCGACACCCATGGAGCCGATGGTGTCACCGTGATAGGATTGATCCAGGTAAATAAATTTCGCCCGCTTGCCGTTCCCTCCGTTCTTATGCCTCCAATAGAGAAAAGCCATCTTCAAGGCCACCTCCACCGCTGTGGAGCCGGCATCCGAGTAAAACACCTTTTTCAGATTGGGGGGAACGATGTCGATGAGCTTTTGGGCCAGTTGCGCGGATGGTATATTGCCCAGGCCCAGCAAAGTGGAGTGTGCCACTTTGTTCAGTTGGCTTCGGATTCCCCTATTGATCTCCTCCCTGCGATGGCCATGGGTGGTGACCCAGATGGAGGATATTCCATCCAGATATCGATTGCCGTGGGTGTCCATCAGGTAACTTCCCTCACCCTTTTCGATGATCAGGGCGTCCTCTTTCAGCCAGTCGCGCATTTGTGTAAAGGGATGCCAGACATAGGTTTTGTCCATTTTTTGAATTTCCAGGGCGCGCAATTCCTTCGCGGCGGCAGCCACACTCAGCTTTAAAATGGGTTTCAAATCCATTTTGAATTTTTTTCCAAGATTCCCGTGCTTCATTCCGGCCACATCCAGGTTGGGGAAAAAGGGAATGGTACCCAGCACTGGAACCCCGGTGTATTTATGGATGAAGTCCACCGCCTCTTTCTCTCCCTCGCCGTTCTCCTTTGATGAATAGTTGAAGACCAGGCCCAGGACTCGGATGCCCATCTCCCGTGCACTGCGGATCGTGAGCAGGGTGTGGTTGATGGTGCCCAGATTGGGTCGGGCTACCACGATGATGGGAATATCCAGGGCCAGAACCAGGTCGGACATGAACTCCTTTTGATTGAGAGGCACCAATAGTCCTCCCGCCCCTTCCACGATCACGAAACGTTTTTTTGCGGCCAGTTTGTGGTACTCCTCTTGGATCACCGGGATTTTCACCGATCTTTTTTCGGCCTTGGCAGCCTGGTTGGGGGCCAACGGTTTTTTAAACAGGTAGGGATTGGAGAAAGCCTCTGCACTTTGGAGATTTTTGTCAATTACGGATTTAATGAATTCCAGGTCCTCGGATACCGGCTTTCCCTGGCGTAAAACCATGCCCGTTTGGACCGGTTTCATGACGCCCACCGTGTGCCCTTTTTTTAATATTAAGCTGGCAATTCCGGCAGTTACGACGGTTTTGCCCACACCGGTGTCGGTACCTGTAATAAAAATGCCTGATGACATGGTTCTCCTTTGGTTGTAAAAAAAAAGGGTTGTTTAGATTGAAAATTTCTTTTCAAACAAACTGCGTAAGTCCTTAATTTTCAAATTCTTCCGGGTTTGAAGGGTGTTTATTCATTGGATAAAATGGGCGGATCATGTTTAGTATTGCATGTGTAATGATCATTTTCTTTGTTTTTCGGTCCAACGGACCGGCGCATGGTAGCCTAGGGTGGAGGCGAGTGCTTTTAGCACGCGTAGCCCTGGGATTCGGGTTAAAATTTTTTTTTAGCCCTGTAAGGGCGA
>JAJDAS010000529.1 GCA_029261755.1 Nitrospinia bacterium | reverse complement strand
AAAATCCAAATTCATGGGGCCTTGTTTTTTTTCCTTCCAGGCGCCCCTCCCCTGCGTTGTAATAATCCAAATGGTAGGCCAGAATAAATTTTGTTCCGTTTTTCGACGCCAGCCTTTTCCATTCGTGAATGATCCTGGCCGTCAACCGCCAAAAATAAGGCAAATCTTCAATTTTCATAGGATTATCAACCATAAACTCTCTTTCAATCTTTTTTATTTCAACCCGGTCCTTGAATCGGCGCATCCTTTTTCCCTGGAGCAGGTCGCATAATAAAATGTACAGACGTAAATGGTTTTTGAGGTAATTGCTCAAACCGCTACCCTCTTTTCCACGGAAGACCTTGACTCGAAATGATTCATCCAGATAAGCCATATCATTTGCATGTTCAATTTTTGGTGGAAGGACCATTTTCAATTCGCCTTCTGGGTCCAATGAAAAAACAGGCTGAGTAAATTTTTTATTCAGTCCGCTTTCATGGATGCTGATGTTTCGCCGAGGATGATTGACATTCATATAATAGACGATGATGTCGGGATTATATTTAGAAAGCTCTTGCGTATACCACTGAAAGAGCTGGCCCGTACAATAATTTTTTACGGAACAATTCATTACCTCAATGTTTCTTTTCGGCCGGAGTTTTTTTAATTTTTTCTTTAGCAGGGAGGCAACATTTTCTTGCGCCCGGATTTCATAGTTGGCAGTTACGGTACACCCATAAAGCTGGACTCTCAAGGTGTCTTTTGATTTTTCGAGGGAGTAATCAACGGGGTCGTGCATACCCAGTGCATTGAACGCCACATCATTTTTCCCGCTCAGGTATTTATGGTGAAAAGAGAATCTGGAATTGGGCACAGGCCGCCAACCCAATATTGGCTGGCTTTTCATTATCAAGAAATCATCAAATGAGCCTTTAGGCAAATGAGAAGGGTAGCGGTATGCCAGAAAGATTTCCAGACATACGAAAAAAAAAATGAACGATATTATAATTAAAGAAGCTAGCAAAAGAGTTTAAGTATTCCTATGAATGCTCAATCTGTCGGCGAGAAACAAGAACATCACCGATCCATACGGCATCCAAATTGGACCGGAAAAAGGTATCCAGGGCATCCCTCGGGCTACTGACCATCGGTTCTCCGTGGAGATTGAAGGAGGTGTTTAAGAGCGCGCCGGTCCCTGTAAGTGATTTGAAGGATTTGATCAGATCATAATATCCATGGTTCTGTTCCCTTCTCAGGATTTGCGGCCTGGCTGTGCCATCGCCGGGGTGGATGACCCCCTGGAGGGTTTCCAGCCTGGACGGATTCACTGGAAAACCCAGAGTCATATAGTCGGCCCGGAGATTTTTGGGATTTTCCAGATAACGATGCTGGTCTTCATCCAAGATGGTAGGACAAAAAGGCATCCAAAAATCACGATATTTGATCTGTTTGTTAATCTTATTGACAATTCCCGGAAGGGAAGGATGAGCCAAAATGGAACGGTTCCCCAGGGCCCGTTGACCGAACTCCGAGTTTCCCTGGCAAACAGCCACCGTCCATCCTCGAGCCAGAAGTTTCGCTACTTCTTCCCCCTCTGTTTTTTCCTTTATTTGAAAACCATTTTTTCCTTCCAAGGACTCCAGGGCCAGGGAAACTTCTTCACAGTTAAAGTCCGGTCCCAAGTAGGGGCTCTTGAGGGCCGGAATAGTTTCCGGATTTTTATCATTGCGAAGCAGGTATTGTTCGGTCGCCCAGTATCCCGCACCGATCACATTGGACTCATCCGCCGGCGAAAGTGGAACGTACAGGGAGCGCACTGCATCCTGTTGCGCCAAAAGCATATTGGCTTTGACATTCATGGCCACCCCTCCACCATAGCAGAGGCTGTGGCGCCCGGTGGTTTCAATGACGCTTTTTGCCCATTTGACTACAAATTTTTCCAGCAGACGCTGCAAGGCACCAGCGATTCCATCAAACCGATGCCCTCGAAACTGTTCCTGGAAATAGAAGTAAAGGTCCGTGGGCCTTTGGTTGTAAACCACGGCCTTTTTTTCGTCGTCAATTCTAAATATCGGCTCCAGGATTTTATAGGATTTCTCCACCTCGCCTTCCGTGGCGTAAGCAGCTAGGCCCATGACCTTGTATTCATGGTGATAAGGCTTCATGCCTAGAAGTAAGGTGATCCATTGGTATAGCCTTCCCAGGTCGCTTTCATTGGAACCGCCAATCACTTCTATACCTTTTGGAGTTTGATAAGATACCGCAGAATTGTATCTTCCTCCATCCCCCTCCATATGCATAATTACCACATCGTCTCCCCTCGTATTTCCCGAATAATACGCATGATAGTGGTGGCAAAGATAGTGGGGGGCAAACACCACCCGGTCTTCGGGAATAGAGAGCAATTTTTCAACTGTCTGTTTGCGGACTTGATTAAAGGCACTGGCAATTTTCCCTGGAGGGTCCGTCATATTCAGGGAAGAGAGGCCGCAATAGTGATGCGCCGGAATACGGTCCCACCCCCCCATGGCCTTAAAGTACGAACCTAATTGCCTTTTTTCTAACAGTTTCGGCTTCCAGTAATGGTCATTCTCGTGGATCCAGTCCTCAAGCGAATATAGCGCTGACCTTTTGAAGAGAATATTGGCAATTCCGTCATGGTTAAAGGATTCGTTCACCATGACAACCGTATCGATGTCTCCGGGATTGATTCCCACCGTTCGGAGACAAAATAGGGCGGATTGCAAGGGAAAGCCCATGTCATTTTTTAATCGGCTGAAACGCTCTTCATGGGCAGCAGCGATAACTTCCCCATCCACCATTAACGCCGCAGAGGCCATGTGGACTTCATAAAGGGCCAGAACTATAAATTTTTTACTAATCTTCTTTCCTCCATTCACAAACAAAATATTTTCTTTTCAATTTCAAAAAGTGTTACCGCATGGGAATTAATCAATGAGCCTGTTCTAAATAAGCAAAAAAAATCACTTAAAACCTTTTCCTTGAATTACGTTCAAACTTTCCTCTCCACAATTAAACAGCAAATCCAAAATGCTTAAATGAGAGATAAAGGGTAAAACGGTATTTTTATATTTTTGTTCATATTGTGGATGAGTGTAGTTTTGGAGTTCAAATTGTATCCCCTGTTCCAGAAAATAGTCTGCTTCTATATAGCTGCCAGTAGCATTGTTGGCCAGGTAGTGGTTGGCCCCTATGTTTTTACAAATATTGAGGAGTTTTTCCTCTCTTTTTCCTTGAGCATGTATGTTTGAACTTAGTATAAGCTTTGTAGTTAACCCTAGCTGAGCACAAAAATACTTTATGGTATTAACATTCAAATTTGCTAATGAATCCTGTTTGCAGTGATTTAGTATCCGTATGATTTCATTAAAATATTTATCAAAAAAAGGGGCGTCCTTATATACCGTTTTCAGGCTATTAGAGTGGTTTTCGACCCAGGGAAGCTCTCGTGATATTCTTGCATCTTTAATAAGAGGCCTATGGCTATCTTTTTCCATAGGTATAGTCAACCATTTGGTGTCCGCCCCTGTTGCGCTTTTTCTGATCTTATTCCTGTTTTTCCATTCACGTTTAATGAATTGGACATCATCCAGAAATACAAAGACATCGACCCGGTTAATCATCTCAAAATAGCCGATCCATGGGATATAATGAGGCTGGCAAATGGCGCAGGAGAGGCCGCTTCCTTTGATGTTCATAGCATAGTTATGGCCGGCATGGAGTGTGTTTTTCCACTTAAATCCTGCGATTCCCCAGCAATTCCTACTCTCTTTTCCTTAGCTATGCGTATCAAAATTTCGGCCTGCTTCTCCATTGGCACACCTTTTAGGAAGGAATAAAATAATTTTAGTTTTTCATAATCCTCTTCATAATCAAGAGTGAGGCTTAGTTCTTTGAAATGCAAATTCTCCGGTGCTTTTTGATACAGAATTTTAAAGTCGGAGGGATGGTCAAAACAATAATTTTCGACATGTTCACGATATTTACTTTCAGTTGCGTACTTGTCGATTTTTTCTAAACAATTTCTTGTCATGCTAACCATGGAATACCCGAAAGGATAGGTGTTGAACCTAAAAGGGGAAATAATGTCACTTTGAGATTCAATAAGTTCCAAAATACCATTATCAACGATATCAGGCATCAAAAGAGGGTTGTCTGAGCAGACCCTAACAATAATATCGGGTAAAGGTTTTATTGCTTTTGCGGCCAACAGCATCCTTGAAACGACATCTTCTTCTCTTCCCTGGATAAACCTAATTTGGTGTTTTTTTGCTATTTTTTCAAAAACTTTATCTCTTGGATTTACGGAAGTTGCCAATATGAAGGTATCTACAAGTTTGGAATGTTTAATTCTCTCAATTACCGTTTCTACAACAGTGCTCTCTCCAAAAGGAAGCAGCATTTTATTGTTTAAACGGGTGGAATTTGTCCGGGCCAGAATTATTGCTGCGATTTTTTTGATTTTGGGCATTTAATAATTAGGATGCCTTATCTCAGGGGAATAATGGTCAGTGAAATATTTCAGAATATACCCTCTCAAACCCATGTCCATCTATTACTGTTTTGCTTTTAATACAAATCTCACGGCGTTTTTTTTGTGATTTTAACCGTTCAATCTCCCTTTTTATATCATCCGAATGAATGTAGCTCATATAACCGACATAGGGCATTCCACTCTCTCTACTAAATTCTTCAGCAAGAGGTATTTGGTGCCACTGCACGGCAATAATGATAGCGGGAGTACCCGTAATGGCCGCCTCCAACTTATTATAGCCCCCGCTAACAATCGCGAGATCGCATTCCCAGAACATCTGTTCTATATTATTTACTCCCGAATGGATTATTGCATGAGGCAAGAGTTTTCTTATTTCATTTTTTAATTTGTCCTGCGCGGCATAACCTAAAATAAAGGAAGGTGTGATTGGATCAGTACATGCTGCCAGCGCTCGTGCAACTTTCAGATGAGCCACATCATATTGTCCTCCTCCCAGGGAAATAAGAATATTTTTGATAGACTCAGAATAGCTCCTATTCTTAGTAATATATGGGTTAAATTCCGGCCGTGAAAGAAAATAGTCTAAACCAAGAAAAAACTCAGTTGTCTGGCTGCTAATATCTTTATTCCCATAGCCAGGGAGGGATTGTCCGCACACGACTATGTCCGCGCAATATTGATGGTCCAGCAGGTCGTCAAACACAACGAGTTTATTTGTATGGTTTTTCAGCATTAACTGACGATGATAATTACAGTCTTCCATTTCCATTATAAAAATATCCGCCTTTGGGAAATTTGACAGCGCTTTGGATTCTTCTTCAAATGACACATCATCAGGCAAGTTTGTGGTTTGAAATCCTTGATTGCTCAGATAGGTGATGACTTCCTGTGGTCCTTCAACGAAAAACCGAATGCCTTTATCACCACGTTCGCGACAGTACGCAGCAAACGCTCCTAACCTGATAATATTCCCCCAACCATGTTTTGGGCCGCCTCTGGTTCGAAAGTAAAGGATCTTATTGGCCACAGCGCTATTTAGCATGCCTTCTAAAGGACCACATATATTTTTCTGCATCTATCTTAACAATATCGCCTCTTCCCATATATTTCTCTGTCTGCCGCACTTTAAAAACTAAGTCCTTTAATTCGTCAGGTGTGATAGAAAAAAAATTGTCGGACTCTCTATATTTAGGATGGATAGTAAAATGCTTCTCAATCATATTAGCTCCGGCAGCAACGGCTAAAGGGGGAATATCGGTCCCTGGAGTATGATCCGAATGGCCCACGGGGCATTCATACTTTTCTCGTAAAGTATGGATCATCCTTAAATGGCTATCTTTTTTTTCTAATGGATAAGAAGAAATGCAATGAAGGATTATGTAGGGAGAATTATATTGATCCAAAATACTAATAGCCGCGCGGATTTCTTCCTCGCTGGCCATGCCGCGAGAGATAATAACTGGCTTTCTTTTTTTTGCAATCGCATGTATCAGTTGGTGGTTGACTACCTCAAAAGCTGCCAGCTTATAGGCAAGGGTACCCATTTCGTCTGCAAATTGAACGCTTTCTTCATCGAAAGCGGATGTAAAGACTGAAGCGCCTATAGATTTGGCGTATTCCCAAAGTTGAGCTTCTTTATCTCGTGGGAATTCCCATTTTGAAACCATTTCAATAAAATCTTTACCTTTAGGATTGCTTTTTCTGTCGTACCTTTTTTCTGAAATATAGGTCTGAAACTTTAAGAGATCGGCCCCTGCTTCATGGGCCGCATAAATCATCTCCTTGGCCAAATTAAAATCTCCAAGGTGATTTACGCCCAGCTCCGCCACAACACATACGGGAAATCCATCCCCGATTATTTGCTTCCCTAATTTAACTTCTTTCCTTATTCTCATTAACCTATTTTTGTCAACTCATTTTTTCTGTGCTTAATTGACTTGCTGAGTCCCTCTTCCAACGTCGTTTTCGGTTCCCAACCAGTGTATTTCTGTAATTTCGATATGTCCGGGACCCTTATTGATATATCTTCAAAGCCTTCCCCATAACATTGGTTATGAGATAAAAATTTGATGTCCGATGAAAATTGTCCGGAATTTTTCACTGATTCCGCAAGCTCAATTACAGACGTTTCCCGTTTATTGCCAATGTTGAATACCTGGTTATAGCAATTTCTGTCAAATAGCAACAAATTAAAGGCTTCAATCACATCGTCTATATATGTGTAACATCTTGTCTGCTTTCCATCGCCATGGAGCACTAACTCTTCTCCTCTGAGAGCATTATCAATCAGGTTTGAAACAACCCTGCCTCGTAATCCTGGTCCATAGACATTAAATAATCTGACAACAAGGTAATCCAGTTCCTTAGACATGGCGCATGCGTCCAGATAGTGCTCCACAATTGCCTTGGATGAAGCGTAACACCAGCGTTTGGAAGTCGTAGCCCCAAGGACCCTGTCATCCTCTTCCTTAAAAGGGACCTTCGTATTTTTTCCATAAATTTCGGACGTAGAAGTAAAAAAAAACAATTTCCCTGTAACACGACACATTTCTATAAGCTGTATGCCCGCGACGGCAGTAATATCTATAACTTTTCGAGGATATTTGAGATACTGATAAGGTTCCGCAATACCAGCGAAATGGCAGACGCAATCTACCTGATTGACCGCATTTTGCAAAATTTCGTGATTTTTTATGGTGTCGTGAATAAAAATAAAATTTTTGTATTCCAGGAGTTCAGGAGCAGTAGGCTCTAAATCCATACCATAAACCGTTTTGCCATTTTCAAGAAGAAACTTGCACCAATGAGAACCAATAAAACCCATGGCGCCAGTAACAAGAAATTTATTCATTTGAATCCCCCACTCGAAATGTCTTTCCGTGTTAATAATTACTTAAAGGCAGTTTGGTGAAAAAAAGACCGACTCATCTAAGTTTTTAGGCAACTATGTATTCTTTTTTTTTAAAATTGTACCCTTCGTATTCGTCCATGCTCCTGTGATTGGCTTCAGCAATTTCCCTGAGAATGTACTCCTTCCATGATTTAAGAACGTCATTCGGATATTTGGTAATATTTACATATAACTCATCCTGTAATTTCAAATTCTTGAGATACTCTAACTCATTTTTAATGATTCCATTTTTAAAGGCATCTCTATAATAATAGGTACCAGGATATAATGACAAAAAGCTCAAATTAAAATTTTTGTTGAATTTTGTCCTGACCATGAACTCTTTTGTCTCCTCAATGGTTTCCCAGCTATCATTTGGAAATCCAATTATAAACCCGGAATAAACCTTTATACCCTTGGGTAGAAGGTACAAAATTATATTTTCGGCCTTTTCCAAATTTATGTTTTTCCCAATTTTTTTTTGAACTTTTGAAGAACCACTCTCCAAACCTAAGGAGATCCCAATGAGCCCTGAGTCCACCATTAAAGACAATAATTCTCGGTCCTGAATGTTCATAACATGGGCCTGAAAACGCCATTTAATTTTTAAAGGTGTTACTTTTTTGCAAAACTCCACAACCCATTTCCTGTTTAACGCAAAACTGTCGTCAACAAAATTAAATGAATCAATAGTGTATTTTGACTTCAAGTGTAGTATTTCAGCAACTACCGACTCAACATTCCTGTGCCGAACCTTGTCTCCTGATATTCTAAAACAAAAAGGGCAATTTATCGGGCAGCCTTTTGAGGAATAAAGATCGAAACAACGATTCGTTTTTTTATAATAATGAAGGTATTTTTCCATTGGAAACAAATGGTAGGCACATATAGGGCTTTGGGATATATTCGGAGGCGTTTCTGTCGATACGGTTTTTACGATTTCCGTATTGTTTCTGAATTTGATTCCGTTAACTTTAGTTAGGTCACCATCTATATATTGCATAAGTTGCAATATCTTGTCCTCGGCTTCACCGAAAACAAATACATCCGCTCCGGTCTCCAGCAGCAACTCATCCGGGACAAAAGAATTGATGGACCCGCCCAATACAACGGGCACGGTCTTCCAAGTCTTGCGAATCCCGGTGATTAATTCTCTGATAGCATGAAAATGGGTTACTTTTCCTGAAATGCCGATGGCGTCCGGTTTCCGTTTTTCCTTAATAAAATTCGTGATGCTATTATTTGGGGCATCCATTCCGCTCAAATCCAACACCTCAACGAAAAATCCGCCTTCGCAAAGGATGGAAGCAATTAACCCCAAACCGATGGGAAAATATTTGAATTCGCTCTCAAACCATTTCGGATTAATTAGAAGAATATGCTTTTTGCGCATTTTAACTTTAGGTGGTGATTTTCCTGCAAACAAAACCAATTTTACCGCTGAGTAACCTGTAGTTTCCATTGCATACTGACTTTATTGCCTTGCCTATTTTATTCAGCTCAGACTTATTTCCGTTGAATGCGAATGGAAACAGACATCCAATGCCTATATCCGTGTCCATGAATTCGATTTTTTCAATCTGGAAGCCGGAATTTGTCAGCATCCTTTTAATGTCTTCCTCTCCGTAAAACCAAAATACGGTTGCTTTTAAAGATGGCAACGCCATCGGTGGCTTGCTCAACACTCTCCTTAAGGTGCTTATATAAGAAAGCCTTTGACGCAAAAGTTCTTTGAGGCCAAGAGGCAGAAAAAAAAGGTTCTTAAACACTCGAACAGGTAAATAGTCAAGAAGCGAATAGATCCCGTTTTTATACTTATTTAAAACATGAAGAAATAGTCCGCCTGGTTTTAATACTTTTTGAATCTCTTTATAGGTTTTCTCAGGAATAGCAGCGTCTCTATGTTCATAGACAGCGCCTACTAAAACAACCACATCGTATTCCGCTTTCAGGTTTGACAAATCAGTCATGTCTGCCGCAAAGGCCTTTTCAGGGTCCCTCCCAGACCTTGATAAGTTCGGTTTCAAAATTTTGTCCACCAGGATCTGACTATAATCCGACAGCCAGACATCATACCCGTTTTCGATTAATTCCATGGAATAGTTGGCCACTCCGCAAGCCAGTTCCAGGATTTTGATATCTTTATTATTTGGAATGTTATTCCTTATAAAAGGCAAGACTTCAGATTTGGATTGGCGCTCTCTCAACATTTGGTCATGTTGATTTTCTTCAGAGAGCCTATGGGAATACGCTTCATCCCAGCCCTCCGAAAAATTATCGGAACATCTTCTATAATGACAATTAATGTCATACAGCATTTTATCTTTATTTAACCTTGTAAACTTCACGAAGCCTCTCCCTTTAATCCTGCAACCACCTTTTCGTAGCCTAATTCCCATGGGCTGCCTTGCCAATCCATACAATCCTTACAAATTGAGTCTGTGGAAAAATTGTTATTTAAATGTTCAAAACGGTTTTTCTGATAAAAATCGCTGTGCCATGCATCATATATGCTTGTTTCGGAAACATGCATATAAGCTGTGCCGTTTTTCCAATCAATCGGACAGGCTTTGATAACGCCTTCATAGTTAACAACTATTCTTCTAAACCAGTGGGGGCAAGGCCATCTCGCGACATTATTACCTTTTTCAATTTTCACAAGATTAACGTTAGATATCATTTCCCTTATTAGCACTTTGTCAACCAAGGGCTTCCAGTAATTTTCAAATTCTTCCACTTCACTTAAATTATCTTCCTGCTTGACAAAACTAACCATAACCTTTAGTGGGGAACCTATCTTGTTTTTGTATTCCAGCAGACTTTTTACATTATTAATGGTCTTTTCAAAGGAAAGACCATTACGAATTTTTTCGTATGTGGTACTTTTTGCGGCATCCAGTGAAATATCAATCATGAAAAGGTCTGATTCTACGATTTCTTTTATTGTAGATGAATTCAAAAGGGATCCGTTGGTGGTAAGTCCCACAGGCCCCACCTTTTGTTTTGAAGCATAATTTATCATTACAATTAATTCCTGGTGTAGTAAAGGTTCACCATCCGCTGTTATGCGGACAAAATGAATTTTTCGTCCTGCGCACTCATCAATTACTTTTTTGTAAACATCCAATTTTAGAAAGACAGGTGTATTACTTTTTGAATATACTGTTGAATGAGGGCAATGAATACATTTTGAGTTACATACATTTGTAATATCAAACATAATATATGTAGGGAACTCAGCACATTCCTGTGATTCAAACCCATAAGAAGCAGGGAACTTTCTTTCATCACACTTAACTGACGTTCCAGGTTGAGAATAGATCGGGATATTTTCATTGTCCTTCTCAGCCATAGGATTTTCGTTATTTAGCACCTGAATTATTTTTTGTGAGTATGGATTTAGCTATTTTCTGATTTCGTTTAACTTGTATAATAATCGGTTTATGGGGGATTGCGTGTTGGACCTGCTTAATCCTGTTTTTTCGAAAATCGGTAAATTTCCAAAAAACAAACTATAATTAATATTATTTTTTGATAAATGATCAGATTTTTCCAAGACATACCGGCCGTTTTTTAATTCTTCCGCATCTGCCATTTTTCCATTCCTATCTTTAAAATATACGCCTCTATAAGGGTCAAAAACGCGCCATTTATTTTCTGTTTTCACAAAAGATAGAATTATACCTTGTTTTGCATCTTTTGTAAGAACCTTAGTGAAAAATGCATCAACTCCCGCATAATTGCAAAGCGTTGAAAAGACATCGGAATACTGGTCATGAACCCCGTATCCTCTTACGATTATATGCCAAACATGGTCATCTATAATTGGAAGAGACGAGGGTTGTTCTTTTATGTTCCTGTATGTCCATTCAAATATTTTCAATACACGTTCTTCATCATTTTTCAAATCTTCGGTGATTTTTCTCACCAAATCCAAATAGTTAAAATGCCTTGCATAAAAATTAAGGATTTTAAGGTATAAAGGTATTTGTATTGTCTGAACTTGATAATCTACCCCTTTTTGATAGGTGGTATTTATATTTAAAAATAAATAAATACCCGTTAAGAGAAAAACACCTGTAAAAACAAAGATTAACAGGCATTTCTTTTTAAAATTACTTTTCTGTTGAATATTTATCTATTTCTTTGTTCTCTTCGTGCTTTATGACGCCATGCTTCAAGTTCAGCCTTCAATGGTTGCCAGTATTGCCTGTCCATATCCCGCTCTTTATACTCCTCATCCTTTAAGAGTCTTTGAATCTCTTCCGAATTAGCATCAATCGCATACCTAAGGAGGGGACGATCCTGCAACATATTTGAGGCTAAGTCAGGGTGTCCGGCCGCTAATGATATCAGCAACTCCGGCGTTCTGCATTCGGCCAGCCAGAAGCATATTTTCTCCCGGGAAGGTTTATTGGATGCATTGAAAATATCAGACTCTATGAGGCGTCTAATCATTGGCCAATCTTTGTCCCGTTGTGTTTTTTTGGCCTTTACAAGATCGGAAAGTCCTATTACTGGTATCTTCCCGACACCGCTTATATGAATTTCATCCCTGCGTTCCCATAACTCATTAAATGGCGCCACACCCCGCATTATACTGATAATATCGACTCTCAAACCCTTTACATCCTCCCTCCGGCATCGGAAATGGCACGCATGTCCCTTTAATAATACATCCTCGGAAATATCCGGGAAAAAAAAACTTTCAGCATTTAGTTTTTCCAGAGCCTGTGTCAAGTTCTTAAGATTTTCAGAAGAAACCATAACCGCAAAATCTATGTCACGACTAAACTCCGCTGCTCCATAAAGGATACAAGCCTGCCCCCCTATTAGAAGAGATTTTACTCTATATTCTAAAAATGTTGAAAGGACTCTGGGTATCGAATTCCGGTTCATAATTTCCTTCAAGGAGATCAAAGACTTCCCATAGTTTCTGGGATTCCCAAAAACGTTCCTCGGGGGACATGGCATACCAATCTAAAGTCTCTCCCTCTGTAATGAATAATTCCTCAAAAAAGACTCTTTTAAATTTATTACTTATCACAGGTAAACACTATCAATTTAAAATGGATAATATATGTATGTACCAAGCTGTTTTACACTATATCGATTTATCAATAAACTTCAGATGCCATAACTCCAACATCAACAAAGCCCATAATTGAGAGCTGTAATCTTTGACTCCCCTTATATGATCTTCAACAAGGTTTGCGACCACTCCCGGTTTAAAATATTCTCGCTGTAAAGAAACGGAAGAAAGAAGAGTTTCCCGTAATAAGGGTTTAAGTTCTCCCCTCAACCAACGACCTATTGGAACTCCAAATCCCATTTTTTTTCGGCAGATGTTTTCCTTTGGGATCAATTTAGATACCGCTTTTTTCAAAACATATTTTTTAACTAATCCCTTTATTTTTAATTCCGGCGGCAGGGAAGCTGCGAATTCCATAAGCGGATGATCAAGAAAGGGTGAGCGACATTCTAAGGAATTTGCCATGCTGGCTATATCTACCTTTGCCAAAAGATCGTTTGGAAGGTAGTTCATTGTATCTGCAAGCAACAAACTATCAAGCAGTTTTAAATTGCTTGAAGGGTTTAAATATTTTGAAATTACTCTGGAAGGGTTTGAATGCGAAACTCTTTCGGTAAATTCATTGGTATAGATTACATTTTTCAGTTCATCACTAATTATTCCGGACCAATAGAGATATCTTTGGGAAAGCGGAAATGAGGTTCCATCGACAAATCTTTTTATTCTTACAAAACGATTTTTGGGATCAAGGGATCTGGAAAAAAGATTTGTAATTCCAGGTATCATATTATTTCGTATTAACGCTGGAATTTTTTTATAGATGTTGGACAGCAATACTGCCTGATACCTTTCATAACCGCCAAAAAGCTCATCTGCTCCGTCTCCATTTAAGGCCACTGTCACAAATTGCTTTGTTTGTTGAGAGACATAATATGTTGGAATGGCTGAAGAATCGGCATAAGGTTCACCATATCGCTCAACAAGAAGTGGTAAAATATCCAGAGCTTTAGGCTTAACAACAAATTCATGGTGGTCTGTGTCGTATTTTTCCGAGACCCTTTTTGCATGTGCCAATTCATTATAATTGCTGTCATCAAACCCGATTGAAAAAGTCTTTATTTTGCTTTCGGACAATTCCGACATCAGGGCAACGACCGCGCTGGAATCTATTCCACCCGAAAGAAATGCTCCAAGCGGCACATCACTGCGTAAGCGCATTTTTACCGCGCTTTTCAAACGATGTAAAAGCTCATCTGCGGCATCTTCTTCCGATATTTTTATTTTAGATGAGAAATCAAGATTCCAATAGTTTTCAATAATCGGATCGGAATCTTTTTTTAAGGTTAGAGTACAGCCCGGCGGCAGTTTATATACACCTTCATAGATTGTTAAGGGAGCTGGGATGTAACCATACGAAAGGTAGTCATGAATTGCTTCTTTATTGGTTTCTTTATCTACTTTCCCACTTTCAATTAATGCCGCGAGTTCTGAAGCAAAAGTTAAATTTCCATTTTTAAAAGAATAAACTAAAGGTTTTTTCCCCACCCTGTCACGGGCAAGAAATAAGGTTTCTTCTCTTTCGTCCCATATGGCAAAAGCGAACATTCCTCTTAACTCTTTAACACAGTTTTTACCAAGCTCTTCATAGAGATGAATAATTACTTCCGCGTCAGAACTGCTTTTAAATTTATGGCCTTTTTTTTTCAAATCACTACTTAACTCAACATAATTGTATATTTCCCCATTCATCGAAAGCCAAATAGTTGTATCTTCATTGCACATCGGCTGATGCGCGGAAATTGAAAGATCAATAATACTTAATCTTGTATGTCCCAATCCTAAACTTAATTTTGAATTTCGGTTTCGGGATTTTGGATTTGAAATATAAATTCCCTCATCATCCGGTCCTCTATGCTTCATTTTACGACACATCTTTTCCAGGGCTTCTTTTGGGACAGGTTCTCCCTTTAGATTCAAAATACCAGCTATTCCGCACATTTATTAATTACATCCAACCTTTAAACTTATAAAGCAAAATAGCTCCATATTCGTAGAGGGCATTTTGAAACTCATCAGCCCGTTCCCAACCTATGGTAGAAAATTTTATTCTTTTTTTCCCATAAATAGAATTTACTTTTATCCCCTGTTTTTTGAAAACCTTATACGCTCTATATAAATGAAGATAAGACGTAACCAGGATTATATTTTCTATGTTGTGCTTTCTTAAGAGGTTTTTAGTTTCCATGGCATTACTATACGTGTTATAGGATTTTTCCTCTAAAATTATTTTAAACTCCGGTATTCCCATTCCAATCGCAATGGAGCGCATAGCCGAAGCCTCGCTTTTATTTGAAGAAGAACTTGTTGCACCTGATGTCAAAATCAAAATAGGAGCCCTTCCTTTTAATAATAACTCCCCTCCCCAATATGTCCTTTTCATAGTAGCTCGCCCCGCCCTCCCCTCTCCATCAATACCTCCTCCCAGGACAACAATTGCATCTGCATTGGCCATTAAACTTTTAGGGGTATGTAAAGAAAGGGGTAATGATAAGATTTCAAGTAATGGAGGATGGGTAATTGACAGGGTTAGTAGCAACCCACTTAACCCTATTCGGTAAACGGCTTTTTCATGATTGGATTTTATTTTTTTTCGGGCAATCAGTAACCAGAACAACAACAGCCAAAAAACACCCTGACCCAGAATGATGGGCGCCAATATTCCCTTAATTTCGAGATAGCTTATAGTCAAATCCTATGTAATCCGTATATAGCATGAGATTCTAATCTTTTTGGAGTTCTGCGTTAAATGTTCCGCTATATTCTTTTAGACAAATTTTTGTCTTTCCGGCTTCCCCCACCTATCATCCAGCCACCTCTCAAGGTGATTTACTGGCAATTGTTATAATATTGGGAGCTAAAGCACCAATTTCTTTCCACTTTAAGTAAAATTCTATTTTGGAGAAATGATATAAGAGACTACGCCCTATTTGCCTTTTGAAATCCAGGCACAATGGACTCGGGTACAGGTAAAAATGTCCGACATATTTATGCCAAACAGGAAGTTGAATTGGCCTTCCTATTGTGACATCCAGCGTTCTAAATCCGTTCTTTTCGAGAATTTTCACAAGTGTCTTGTGGGAGTAGTGGACTACATGTTCATAAGAGTCAAATAAATCGTAATCCTTTAATTTACCCATTCTTTTGGCCATATTTAATTTAAAAAGGTTAAACAAACCATTCGGAACTTTAATGAATAAAACTCCATCCTGCTTCATTATCCTTCTAATGTCTCTCAGCATTTTCCCTGGATCAGAAATATGTTCGAATACGTCTGTCAAAGTAATTACATCAAAGCTTTCATCTTCAAACTCAGCCTCTTCCAAAAATGAAGTCCTAATGTTTAGTTGAAAATATTTTCTTGCCATATCGGAAAGAGACGGGGATGGTTCAACCCCACATAAATCCCACACATTCCAATTCTTAGCGCTTTTCAAAAAAAAACCCATATTGGTCCCTACGTCCAAAAACTTTCCAGAAGGTTTATATTTAAAAATCAATTTCAAATCTTCCTCATAATTTTTATCTCTATGATGAAGGGCCTTGCCTTCAAATATCAGTCTGGCTTCTTTAAAATACTTTTGGGCGTCCCCCCAGTAAACGTGTTCAGGATTCTTCAATCTGGGGTTAACATATATCAAGCTACATTTTTTACATCGAACAATTCCAAGAGCACCTCTCTCTATATATATTTGCTCATATTCATCTTTTTCGCAAAGCGGACAATTAGTGAATATAACATCGGAGTTACTATAGATGGCTTTTTGTTCTCCGCCTCTTTCGTAGTTTAATTCCATCGTTTTATCCTTGTTGAAATAAGCTGGTATTATTAAAGTAATTTATTACCTTAATATTTTCATGAGCCATTAATTGTACTTCGGTGTTTCTCACTGTAAACCTTTTGTAATAGCTCGATAAATTGCGGGGCATTAACCTTGACTGAAAACCTTTCTTCAACTGTTTTCCTTCCGGCGATTCCAAGCTTTCGCCGCAAAGACGCGCTTTCAATTAAACTTGAAAGCTTATCAATCCATTCTTCGCTATTTCT
>JAJDAS010000528.1 GCA_029261755.1 Nitrospinia bacterium | reverse complement strand
ATGATCCATGATATCGATATGGTGCTGAACCTGGTGGACTCCAAAGTGGTGGAAGTCAATGCTATGGGAAACTCTATCAATTCCGACCAGGAAGACCTGGCCAACGTCCAGATGCGTTTTGAGAATGGATGCATCGCCAGCATCATCGCCAGCCGTATGACTCAAAATAAGATCAGAAATCTGGCCATCAGCCAAAAGGATTCTTACATTTACCTGGACTATACCGACCAGGATATCCATGTTCACAGACGTGCCACCTCGGAGCACCTCCTGACCAAGGAGGAACTCAAGTACAAACAGGAGTCCATCGTGGAGCGGATATTTGTCCATAAAGAAAACCCGCTGAAGTCTGAGATAAAGCACTTCATCGATTGTTCCACCAACGGCGCTTGCCGAAAAGTTTCCGTGGAAAGAGAGCTGGCTTCACTGGACTTGGCCATTCGAATAAGAGAAAGCATTCACACGAAAAATAAGCTATAATTCCCGCCCTGTTCGCCCTATAATTTTCTTTGCAATAAGACCGTTTTTTTCAATAACCATCCATTACAGGAATCCAAGCATGATACCAAGATACTCACGTCCCGAAATGTCTGCCATATGGTCGGAAGATAACAAACTCAAGAAATGGCTGGAAGTGGAGGTTCTCGCCTGCGAAGGTATGGCGGAAATGGGAATCATCCCGAAAGAAGCCGCACAAATCATCCGCGAAAAGGCGGACTTCGACATCGATCGCGTCAAGGAAATCGAAAAAGTCACCAAGCACGATGTAGCCGCCTTTGTTTCGCAGGTGGCGGAATATGTTGGGCCGGAGGCAAGGTTCATCCACCTCGGACTCACCTCTTCTGATGTGCTGGATACCGGCCTTGCCGTGCAGCTCAAGGAGGCTTCCGCATTGATCCTGAAGGAAATGGACCTGGTTCTGGCCGCCCTGAAGGAGAGGGCTTACGAATTCAAGGACACCGTCACCATAGGAAGATCCCACGCCATTCATGCCGAACCCACCACCTTCGGACTCAAATTGGCCCTCTGGTACGAAGAGATGAAGAGGAACCGGGACCGCATGGTTCGCGCTGCCGAGGTCGTTTCCTGCGGCAAAATTTCCGGCGCTGTGGGAACCTTTGCCAACATCGATCCTGGCGTGGAAGAGTATGTCTGCAATAAACTCGGACTCCAACCTGCCCCGGTCTCCACACAGATCATTCAACGCGACAGGCACGCGGAGTACTTATCCACTCTGGCTATCATCGGCTGCACCATCGACAAAATCGGGGTGGAGATCCGACACCTCCAGCGCACCGAAGTGAACGAGGTGGAGGAGTGTTTCACCAAGGGGCAGAAGGGTTCCTCCGCTATGCCCCACAAGCGTAATCCGGTAGTCTCGGAACAGATGTCCGGCCTGGCACGGGTTCTGCGTGGAAACGCCATGGCAGCTATGGAAAACGTAGCCCTTTGGCATGAGCGTGACATCAGCCATTCCTCTGTAGAACGGATCATTTTCCCGGACAGCGCCATACTTCTTCATTATATGTTGGGCAAAACGAAGAAACTCCTGGCAAACCTCTTGGTTTACCCGGAAAGAATGATGGAGAATCTGAACAAGACCCAGGGGCTCACCTTTTCCCAAGGGATCCTTCTGGAATTGGCCAGGGCTGGAGTTTCAAGGGACCAGGCATACCAGATGGTTCAACGGAACGCCATGAAGGTTTTTGAGGAAGGGGGCGACTTCCAGAAACTTCTATTGGAAGACGCCGAGATTAGTGAGCATTTGAAACCGGAAACCGTCAAATCTTGTTTTGATATCGCTTACCACACGAAAAATGTGGATAGGATTTTTGATAGAGTTTTCCAAAACAAATAATGGTCCAACCATGCACGATAGAGGGCTAATCGAGCCTTTGCAATGTGCTGTGAGTGGTTCCGTGGTTAAATTCCCTCTACTCTCCGGTTATGCTTTCCATTTATAGGAACAAATTCCAGAGGCTCCTAAAAAAAGACGGTAGAGAAAAGCTAAAAACCATATCACTGGCGAAAATCAGGGATCTATTCATGTCCAAGCCCGAGATAACCTTTCCTCTTTCTCCACCCCTTCCTCTTCCTCCCGGTGTTTCAAAAGAAAAGTTGCTCTCTTTTTTGCAATCGGTCTGGGTAACCGACGCCCCTCCCTTGGAAGTGAAAAACTATTGCAACCAGGATTTTAAAAGGTTTGTGTACACCTACGGTTTGGCGCAAGACATGGAAGGGAAATGTCTCGAGTTAGGCGCAAACCCTTATTTCACAACCATGCTGCTGAAGCAATTCACGAAACTTGAGTTGACGCTGGCTAACTATTTCGGCCCTTCTTTTCCGAAGGGTGAAAATTCCCACGAAGTGAAGTTCAATGATTTCAAAACCGGAGAATCGTCCAGCTCCGATCTGAAGTATAACCACTTCAACATCGAGGAAGATCCTTTTCCCTATGATGATGCCTCATTCGACGTAGTCCTATTTTGCGAGATAATCGAACACCTCCTGAAAGACCCTTTTAGTGTGTTGAAGGAAATTAAGAGAGTTTTAAAACCTGGCGGGATTTTAATTTTAACCACCCCAAATGCAAGCAGGTTGGAGAACGTCGCCAAAATAGTTTCAGGGGCCAATATCTACGACTCCTATTCAGCGTTTGGACCTTACGGAAGGCATAACAGGGAATATACCAAGGACGAGTTGTCCACCATGCTTGATTACCTCGGCTTCTCCATGGACACAATCTTTTCAGCGGATGCCCACAGAAACGACGCCAATGGGTACTCATCCATTGCGCCTTTAAAGCCGCTTTTAAAAAACCGGCAACATGATTTAGGACAATATATTTTTATTAAAGCGGTGAATAGCAAACCGGCGGGATCGAAAAAACTCGCTTTTTTATTCAGGAGCTACCCCATGGAAGAATTGGAGTAGTCTGCTATGGACGATTTCCAGTTCGTAAAAGTTGGTGACATAAATGCCTAAACTTTCAGCCGAATCACACCCTTTTCATTAAAAACGCCTATCTTCGGGGCCATCAATCCCCTTTGGGAAGCCTCTCTGACAAAAGCTTCCTCTTTTTCCGGTGGAATAGCCATGGCAAGCCCACCCGAGGTCTGCGGATCGCAAACCAAGCTTTTAAAACACTCCTCCACACTCCCGTCCACTTCCAACCTTTTTTTTACTAAAGACAGATTCTTTTCCAGTCCGGCAGGGACGGCTCCGCGAGAAAGGTGTTTCTGAAAGCCAGGCAAGATGGGCAATGCTTGGGCATGGATTTCCACACCCAGGGAACCACTCTTTCCAAGCATCTCCAGCAGATGCCCCACTAGTCCGAAGCCGGTGATATCAGTCATGGCCCGCGCCCCTGCGGCCAGCGCAACTTCCATAGCAGATTTATTCAGAGCAGCCATGTTCTCAACGAGAGTCTTCGCCTCTTCCGGCGTGGCCTTGCCGAACTTCACCGCCGTGGAAAGAATGCCCGTTCCCAAGGGTTTGGTTAAAAAAAGCAGATCTCCCGGAAACGCGCCAATGTTCCTTAAAAATTGTTCGGGGTGAACTGTGCCCATGACGGCCAGCCCATACTTGGGTTCCTTGTCGTCGATGGTGTGTCCGCCCACGATGGAGCAGCCAGCCTCGCGTGCGGTGGCCTCTCCTCCCTTGAGTACCTCTTGCAAGACCTTCGACGAAAGTTTCGACGGCCAGCACACCAGGTTGATGGCGGAAAGCGGTTTCCCCCCCATGGCGTAGACGTCCGAAATGGAGTTAGCCGCTGCTATCCGGCCGAACTGAAACGGGTCATCCACCACCGGCGTGATAAAGTCCGCCGTTTGGACAAGGGCAAGGTCATCGCTCACCTTCACTACCGCTGCGTCATCCGGCGTAGAGAGTCCCACAAGCACGTTTTCCTCGTCTTTGCCTTGAAATACATCCAAAATTTTTTCCAGGTCACACGGACCCAGTTTGGCAGCTCAACCGGCGGCTTTGGCAAACCTGGTCAGCTTTACCTTTTCGCCTTCGGCAGGGCTTTGCGCCTGGAAAGGCTTAAGGAGCCAATGGAAGAAAGAATTCATGATTTTTTTTCTTTTAAAAAAAGGTTGATAGAGCATTTTTCATTTTAGATTCTTACATGATAATTCTGAAAATTTATCTCTCACAATCTAAAAATCTTTTAAAATCAAAAACATGGAACCACAGATTTCACCGATGGCACAGATTTTTTATCTGTGAAATCTGCGGAATCTGTGGTTGAATTATTAATCTGAAACACTGAATCTTAGTAAAGAACATTGAAAACTTCAAATATCTTTGGATAGGTTTTAGATTCTTGAGAGTGGCGAGTTCTTTTCTATTATAGAGTTACTTAAGAGGTTCTTCCAAGTCCCTTATTTTGAAGTGCATCCTTATTTTTTTTCGATTCATCCCGCTTTTGCTAAATTCATCTTTAGTCGAGAATATTGAGTAGAAAGATCAACCCATCCCTCCACCAATTTCTTGAACTTTTGTAGGTTTTTACCTGCTCCTTCCTCTCATGAATTCATCACAAGAGGCAATCCTCACTCAATTTATTCTGGAAAGGATTGATTTAACCAGGACAGAGGGCATACGATTGGCCGCATATGCTATTTTATTAGTCTTTACGAGGTTTTGATACGGTATTTTTAAAGAGCCGATGGGAGGAGTATACCTCAACTAAAAAACGTCACTCTCAAGATAGTGATACAGAATAATTAATTCAATCCCAGTAAAATCAACACCGTTGTAGTATGTTCGCTGACTTCAAATCTGAAAATAGCAAATTCCCCACGGGAATGTCCTTCTTGCAAAAGGAGAAGCAAATTTAACAAAGAAAAGTGTTGTGAATGTTTCCCAAGTCTACACTGCCAACAAGACTGATTTGACAGAAAAAATCGGCGAAGTTTCAGAAAAGAGATTAATGCAAATTCTTAATGGTAAAAAAGTTCTTATGGAACCCCGAGAAGTTTAGCAAAAAACCAGGAAAAGGGGGCACCCCTTAGAAGGCTTGCAGTCAAGAGCAACCTCCTCCCCGACAGTATTTCCCATGAAGCAGTTCGCCGCATTTTTTAAGAAAGCGAAATTAATCTTTGGATATGAGACTTTTGAGCCCAAAATGTGCCCGTGGCGCTATCTTTTATTTGATTTTACTTGACTCTATCTGACTTTGTGAAGTTCGCTAAACCTTGTTAAAATCAAGGCTTCCTTGTACAATTAAGAGGTTAGAGAAGCAGGGAACTTGGCTTAAAAGGGACTCAAAATCCAGTGGGGGCGACCCTGTGGGAGTTCGATTCTCTCCTCCGGCCCCGCGAAAAAAGCAACCAATTTTTCTTCCCTCCTTTCAAAACTCACTTTAAACCTGTTCGCCTTCTTTTTAAGCTTTTTTCTCTTAGGAACCCGGAAAAAATACCCCCCCCAACTTCCACCCGCCTTCAGGCAATTTTTGCCAGGTCCTGATTCGCCAAACCATCGACGTAGGCCCGGCTACGCCTCAGGTTCGGCTCAATTGGATCTACCAAATCTTGCCTAAATCTGCACGAAATTTGGGGTATTTTATTTTTTTCGGGTTCCTTACTGGAGGGAATGATCAAGCATCCATAGCTTCCTTTTTTCCTCCATGTGTTCAAATTTGCACACAGGTCTGTGAGAAAAAACATACAAGGTAAAAGTTTCAAGCCTCGTGGTAATTCCGGGGACGGGTTATGTCAATGCTGATTTTAGGCCGCCTTGTGCCATAGCTGGGCAAAAGAATGATGTAAATACCGTTGGGGACTTGTATTGGAGGGTGGAAAAAAGAAACCCCACCGGAAGTGCGGCATGAACTTCCGATGGGGCCAGGAGAGGGGTAGAGAACTCATCCCGAAATTTTCCGGGACGTCTATTATTAAAGCAACAAGCATGCCATTAAGAGAAAAGCTCTTTGCCGAGAGTTGAGTGGCAGGTTTCTCTTTAAAGCCAAATTGACATTTCTTTAGCCATTGCCTATAATTTGCCCATTCCTCCCTATGGCAATGGTGCCATAGGCACGAAATTATGCCGTAAACGGATACGGTTTTAATCAACTTTTTAAATAATATCAGAGGTGCCGCTAATGCCGGGAGAAACCAGAGGCGAAGGGTTTGTAATGAGTGAACCCGATGAGTCCCAAAAAGATACCGGGGGAGAGGGACAGGAAAAAGAGAACAGGCAGGTGTCTGACATTGAGATAGATTTTTCCACTTTTGTTCTTTCCCTAAGCAGCTCGGTTATGCTGAGTTTTGGGAAAGTACCGAATCCCATGACAGGGGAAACTCAAAAAAATCTTCCCATGGCGAAGCAAACCCTGGACATCTTGGCCATGCTTCAGGAAAAGACAAAAGGAAATTTAGAGGAAAACGAAGATAAGCTTCTTGACAATCTTTTAGCGGATCTAAGGTTACAATATGTGGATCTGCTAAAAACCAAGTAACCAACTACTTAAGGAATTGTAATTGAAAAATATGAAGACTGATATAGAAAATATACCCATGGTTATTCTAGCCGCCGGGCAGGGAAGCCGTTTGAATAATGGGAATAGCTGTTTGCCTAAGCCGATGGCAATCTTAAACGGACAAAGTCTGTTAGAGC
>JAJDAS010000527.1 GCA_029261755.1 Nitrospinia bacterium | reverse complement strand
AGCCGAACCGCCGTTGACGGACCCGTATGTTCGGTGGTGTGGGAGGGCCGCTCCGTGAGGAGCGGTCCTATCCCGATAACTTTGATCTTTTTGAACTAGATAGGGAACGTACTTCATATCCAAATCTTTAATGTGTTTTGTGATCCAATTCAGCAAAAAGTCCAGAAGCTCCTTGCATATCATGGGGCTTTCTGTCAGGGACATTTTTTTATAGTTTCCCAGGGTAGCGCTGAATTTTTTATGCTCCTTCTTTTGTGTTTCCAAGCCAGGATAGCCACACTTCTCCAAAGCTCTCTCTTCACCTGAAAAATGAAATAAGGCGTAAACTTCCAAGTTGGATACAACCTTCACCACATGCTTGAATTGTTTCTTCTCGATGCATTCAGCCAGCTCGCCTAAAATCTTAAAAAGTTCCTGGTGTTGTCCATCAAGGGCTTCATTACTTACGCTATATTCCTGTGTCCAGCATATCATAGGGATAAACTCCTTTTTTTATGTTTTTTTCTACCATTCCTCTACCATTTGCTTTTTGCAACATTGAGTTTAATACCCATACTTCCCTACCTCAATGCTAATCAGCTCGCCTTTCTCGAACAGAAGATAATACATGAATTCATCCGGCCCGAAATTATAAAACCACTCTTCAATGGTTACCTTCTCCTTCACGAAAAGCGGTTCTCTATATTTCCGGTTGTTTCTTTCAACGTACAAATCGGGAAAATCCCTCTTAATTCTTTCCTCCTCGCTCTTTTCTATGGATGTGGGTTCTCCGCATTTGGACAGCACTTCGGGCTTACTATCCCCAAGTTCGATAATCCCATCAACGCAAAAACGTGACCTCCAGGATGAACGGAAAGCCCATGAAGGTTCCAGAAGATAAAATATCGACAAGGAAATAAATGAAAAGATTATGAGGCTCTTTATCTTTCTCATGATGAATTCCCGGTTAAAGTGGTTAACCTCCTGACCTGTTCCTAATCTGCACATCTTTTTTGTTTTTTGTCGTCACTGTTCTTCCTCATTGAGTTAATATAGTATTCATACCACACCATTTCAAGGCTAAAATGGAACCTACCCGTTTTTTTTACGCAAAAAAAAATCTAAACCGCGAATGGTCGCTAATATTATTGGTTCTTTTTTCATTCGCGATCATTCGCGGTTCCATGTCTTTGATTTTAAAAGAATTTTAGACAGAATTATTATGCAAGAACCTATTTCAAATAGTCCCCATACTCTTTCTTAAGCCTTTTTCGAGTATCAGCATCAAGCTTCTTATATTTATCTTTTAAATGGGCATTATCTGATTTTTTTGCCTCTTTTATGGCTTCTTTAACATAGATTTTTTTAGCTTCCTCAAAAATGGTTTCTTCCACATTTTGAGCCCAAAAAGACGCCTCATTAGTGGCGAAGTTAATGATGAATGCCAGCAACATGCTCCCCACTATGATGGCTAAATATATCTTTATCGTTCTTTGATCAATCTTTTTTCTTCTCTTTCGTCTTTTTCGGCGCATAACATTGACTCTTTAATATTGTTGAAATAATCACTGCCTGCACATTCTATAATTGGTAGGTTACCAATAGGGCACTTCCAAAAACTGTCTCAGGGCTTCTTCTTTTTCCGGTAAGGTGGCGGGTTTGAGACCATCCTTGGTACGAAAGAGGGATCGGGGGAGTCCTCGAACCAGCCCGTCATCGATTCCGGGCCGCTAGGGGAAGCGATGGCGGCGCTGCCTTCCAGGTAAAATTCGAAATCGTAAGTAAAAAGAAAAGACTTCTCCGGCCCTTCCTTTGGAATAGCGATCTCGAATTCCTCAAACTCGCCTATCTCCAAATCATGGACGGGACTGAACCCCGCATCCAACCGATTGCCTTCCGCATCCAGTGCGGTAATGGTCAACACAACGGATTCGAACTTAAACCCGTCAATATTTTCCATCATTCCCCGGACCACAATATAGCCGTCTGTGGAAAAATCGTACTTCCACTCAAAGCGGAAGTCGCGATCTTGGAAGGTCTTGAAAGGCTTTTCTCCTTGTTCCAAGGCCAGAGCAGGATTGAAAAAACAAAAAAACAGAAGTAATGCCGTCCAGGTCCCGTGTAAATTTTTCACAAGCTGCTCCCTTGCATTTGTTATTGAATATTCTATACTTTTATTAAGGATACCATTTTGGATCATTCCCAAAAAGTGCAGTGGGAAGAAACTATTTTATAACCTGCACCAGTGAACAGGTCCCTTTAAACAAAGAAAATACTCATGGCGATAAACATACCAAAAGTTGATTTAAGCCAATTACGTGTTTCCACTAAGGAAATCAAGGAAATGATCTCCTATTCCCTGTTCCGTGGTGAGCGAAAAAAATTTCTGCAAATATTGAAGGAGAAAAAGTTTGAAAAAGATAAGAATTCAGACCACTCCAAATTATTGGAATTTGCCCAAAACAAAATTGAAAACGACAAAATCCGTGAACTGAGTCAACTCGAATGTTCCATGCTCTTTAAATACCTGGTGGCTGCCCTTGGCGGAAAATTTTTGGATATCGCCGCCAAGATGATCGAAAGGCAGGTAAACAAAAGTCTTTCCACCCTCAGAAGCGGTATCCTTGCCAACAAAAATAAGAAAGAGCTGGAAGAAATGGACACTACTAAGATCGCCCAGTTTCTCCAGCAACTGAACAAGGAACATCTTTTAAAATGGATATTTTTCCTGGACAACCTTCCCTCGGTTTCCAAGGATGAGACGGAAGAATCGGAGGTACGTGAGGCCTGCGAGCGGCTAATCAAATGCTTCACCAGCGCTTCAGTCAAGGTGGATTTCCTCAAACCCCAAGACTGGAAACTCCTGAAGAGCAATCTTAGCTATTTTGGCACCGCCGGTTTTTTTAAAGCCGGAATGAAGCCGCCCTCCGGCTCCTACTTCGGGATTCTTCCTTACGCCCTGGAAAGTGTGTCGCAGGGTCTGAGCAAAGGTACCCGGGAAACATTTCTCAGGAAAACGGTGGAGGAAAGACTTTCTTTGATGAGGCCCCCGGTGATTTCAAGAGAGAATTTGCTGCCGTTTCTCCTTGATAAGCAAAAGAATTACAACATCCTCGAAGGCCTTCAACTCTATTACAAAGACTTAATGAAAGATATCAAGAGAAGGCGAAGCGCTCTCATGATCTTCAGCGTTTATTATGGATCCCTTGCGGATCTTGTGCAGCCTGGGGGAGGCTCAACAGAAGACGCTTACAAGCCGGCGTACCTGGACTCCATCTACCACGCAATCAATTTTGATGATTTCAGGATTCTGAATGAAGACGGATTGGGAGTTGACTGGCACAACAAGGAAAAGAGGCTGAGGAGATTGACGGCGGAACACCTGGAATCGGATGTGGATGCTCTTTTATTGGAGCCCATCGAAGACCTCCGAATGTCCATCCATAAAGGTCTGGTGAAGGTCTACGTGCCGCTTCCCATTAAAGAGGATGAAGTTTCCGAGGAAGAGGAAGCAGAACAGGTGGAAGAAGAAAGTGAGGCACCGCCGGAAGAGGTCCCAAACGCTTCCGAAGAAGTGGAAGCTTCCGAGCCTCAGCCAGCTCCAACCCACCGGGAAACTGCGAAAGCAGCAACGCTGGAAGAACAAGAGCCGGAGGAAGCAAAGAAAAGATCCGATGTTCCGCCTCCCCTCATTTCGTCGGAATTAGTGCGAAAAAACCGAAACAGTCATGTGTTGCCCATTGAACTAAACAATATCAATGTAACCTTGGTGGGAAACAAACCCCCAGCGCTGTTTCACGAAGGGGATGAAGAAGAGTAAAGAGAGGTCTTACGGGGCAAGGACTTTCTTGATGGTGGTTTTCAGTTCGTTCAGATCCGCTGATTTGACAACATAAGCCTCGGAGGCCCAAGTCCTGAAATCCTGCTTAAAGCTTCCGTAAGCGGAACAGATAATGACTTTAACGTTTTTGTCTTTTTCTTTCAGTTGCCGCAGGAATTCAATCCCGTCCATTCCCGGCATTTTGATGTCCAGGGTGATCAGGTCGGGCTGAAAGGCTTCAATCTTTTTCTCGGCATCATCCGCGCTTTCAGCCGTTTCAATGATATACCCATCTTCCTGAAGTTCTTCTTTGAACAATAGCCTAATATTCTCTTCGTCATCCACAATCAAGATTTTTTTATTGCTAGCCATGTTAGTTTTCATCCTCATCTGAAGGAGAATTAAAAGGCAGAACCACCACCAATGTTACTCCAATCCCAATGGAGTTTTCAACTTCGATGGTCCCATTATGTCTTTCCACGATCTTTTTTACCAGCGGGAGGCCGATGCCGGTCCCCGATTCCTTGGTGGTAAAAAAGGAGTTAAAAATATTTTTAGCCACTTCCTTAGGTATTCCCCCTCCCGTATCCGAAACCTTGAAAATTACCTCGTCACCGGCTCCCTTTTGGGTGGAGATTTTTAACTCTCCACCGGATTCCGCCATGCTTTCCATGGCATTGGAAACGAGGTTATTCATCACTTGCTTGATCTGAGACGAGTCGAAGAAGGTGTCGGTGACTTTGGGGTCCAGCTGACAGGCCAACTGAATCTTCTGGCTTTCCAGGTCGACTTTCCGTAGTGAAATGATTTCCTCAATGGTGGAGTTTAAATTCCCTTTGGTGAAATGAGGTTCGATTATTTTTGTATAGTTCAAAACATTGCCCAAGAGTTTTTCCAGCCTGGATACTTCCTCCACGATTATCCCGGCATATTTCCTTGCCGGAGTCCCATCTTCCAACTGCTCCAGCAATCTCCGCGCAAAGCCACCGATGGGGAGAAGAGGATTTTTGATTTCGTGTGCGATCTCGGCGCTCAGTTCTCCCAGGGCTGCGAAGTGCTCGGATTCGTTTAATCTTTCCCGGACTAAGAGCAGCTCCCGGTTTACCTCCGCCAGCTTGGTGAACATGGCCGAGTTATGAATCATCCACCCTGCCTGTCTGGCAAAATGGGAAAGGAATTGAAGGTCGAAATCACTAATGGGAGCTCCCGTATAAAGGTTGTCCACCAGTATCACTCCCAGGGTTTTTTCATTGGCCATTAGAGGCACTGTTGCAAATTTATTGCTGCCCAGTTTCTCCAGCAACTCCTTATTCACCACTTCGCTTTTTCCGGCGTCCTTCACGTTGAAGGATTTCATTTCAGCCACCGTCCTTGCCAAAACACAATGGGAAGCGCGTATGGGAACTCTTAAAGATTTCGCTAACTCATTAAAACCGGAACTTTTGTCCAGGGGTTCGTCCGCACACTGGGTCAACCACTCAAACAGGCCGGATTTTTCCAGATGGGACAGCCTCCTCCAGATTTCGCCCGCCTCCCCGGGGGAACTGGGCCCCACACCCATCATCCCTTGCAAAAAAGAGCCATCTTCGCTGGTCAAAAAGAGTATGGCCCGATTGAACCCCAGCCCTTCTCCCACTGTTACCGCGTTTAGAATGATTCGCAGACATTTGTCCAGGTTCATGTTCGCGCCCATGGCCTGGACCGAGTCGTACAAAATGTTCAATTCCCGCAACTGCTTCTGGCTCATTTGGTTTAGGTTTTCCAGACCTTGGTGGGCCATGGCATTGTCGATGGCCAGGCCGGCCTGGTTGGCGAGGAGGGCCAGAAGCCTCTTTTCCGTCTCCGAATAGTACTTTCTTTTGGAGTGAGGTTTTTTCCTGTAATTGCTCACCATGCCTATGAGTTGAGATTGGGAAAAGAGGGGAACACAAAGGTATTTGGGGCGAAGGTCTTCTTCGATGGAACATTCCATCTTTACCCTATGGTTCATAACATCCGAGATAGTCGGTTCTTCGACTCTGCAAACACGTTCGCATTTGTCCATTTTGTCCATGCAAAACTTGAAGGTTTGGTTCAGGTAAAGATCAGCTTTTTCACCATGGGAGCATTTCTTTACAAACCCATTGCCGTTTTCGTCCTTCAGCCAGATGGCGGAGCAATCGGCCTTGATGATTCCACAAATGCTTTTCGCCAGGATATTGAGGAGTTCGGGAAGGTTAAGGGTGGCATTGATCTTGATGCTCAGCTCATAAATAGCGGTCAATACCTGAATACCGGCGGCGTTCTTATCGTAAAGATTGGAGTTGCGAATGATCCCGGAAAGCTGTTCCGCCAGGATTTTCAGGGTTTCAATTTCACCTGGGGAAAAAACCCGTTTCTCAACGGTCTGGACATTCATGACCCCAATGCATTCCTCCTGGCTCATGATAGGGGTGGAAATGATGGACTGGTACTGCTCCTCGCCGGTGAGAGGGACATAAACAAAGTCGGAATGCGAGCTTGCTTCGCTGGAGGAGATGGTTTTTTTCTCGGAGGCCGTGGCGCCGGTAATCCCTTCATTGAGCTTCAGGGTAACGTGGTTCACGGAGTCGGGATGCAGACCCTTCGAAGCCTTGAGCAGCAACGTGGAATTTCCGTCCATCAGGTATACGGAACAGGTGTCGGTTCGCATTTTCTCCGAAACAAGTTCCACCACCATCTGAAGCCGTTCATGGAGATCGGGCGAGGAGTTGGCAATCTTGCAAACTCTGGTAATCAGATCGTATTTACTTTCCAGGCTACTGTGGTCCATGGGATTTTTTTTAAAAGAGAGTGATACCTTATATTCTACCAAAAAGTCACCCAACTAAATATCACAAAAATTGGTTGAATATCAAACCATGGTCCAGCATCAAAAGGCGGGGGATGGGAAGTGAAGGAAGCCGGAGCTTCCAAGACGGTGGCATTCCCAAACCGGAGCTTGCTGGACGAGTAGGGGAGCTGAGAGAATAATCCTTCCTCAAATTCTCCTTTTGCCAAGGGGATTAAAAGGGGTTGTAAGGGCAAATTTTTACAACGGATTATGCTTGGGGACTATCTAACCTAATAAGGTTTTACTTTGTTGCCACTTTCGAGCTGATCAAATTCACGGTGACTTGCTGTTCAAATTTTTATTAGCTTCATTAGCTCGTTGTCCTCTCGTTTCCAGCATGCTATATTGCTGCAAATGGTGGATAACTTAGTTAACTTACACACCCCTAAATCCTGAAACCTACAGCTATTCTCACCAGGAGACTCCCATGAATATTTTTAAAAGCTTCTTCTTCACTCTCTGCATTTTATTCCTTTCTACTACTGCCTTTGCAAAAGATCCCCCCATTCGCATCGGGTTCAACACCTGGCCCGGATACGACGCCCTTTCCATTGCCCAACAAAAAGGTTTTTTTGAGAAAGAAGGGGTTTCCGTGGAACTGCTGGTCTTTGAGTCCCTGACGGATATTCAGGCATCCTACGAAAGAGGGGAAATCGACATGATGGCGTCCACTACCCTGGAGGTGTTGTCCAGCCAAAGTCGGGGCTACCCTGTCCAAACAATTCTCATGACCGATTACTCCAACGGGGCCGACGCCATTTGCGTAAAAAATAATATTAAATCTTTAAGCGAACTCAAGGGAAAAATGGTTGCAGTGGAGATAGGTTCCATCGGACATTACATGCTTCTTCGCGCTTTGCAAAAGGCCGGCTTGACCCTGAAAGACGTGTCCATTGAAAACATGGTTACCACCGAGGCGGAAAAAGCATTTATTGATGGCGTTGTCCAGGTGATGGTTTCCTGGGACCCTTTTATTTCCAGGGCCGCAAAAAATGGGGAGGGCTACGTAATATTTTCTTCCAGTGAAATCCCGGGGGAAATTGTGGATACCTTGTCTGCGCGTCCATCGCTTATCAAAAGCCGCCCTAACGCGGTGGAAGCGGTTGTTCGGGCGTGGTATCGTACCATGGATTGGATAAAAGATAACCCTGAAGAAGCGGTTTCCATGTTGGCAAAATTTGAAAAACTGAGTATTCAGGAAATGAAAAAGACTCTGGAAGGAATTCAACCTCTCCACTTGAAAGAGAACCAAAAGGCTTTTGGGGAAAAGGGTAAGCCGGGCCCACTGTTTGCCAATACGGAAGCGTTCCAGAAATTTTTATTGGAGTACCGTGTGTTAAAGAAAAAAAATCCCATCTCTGATATATTGAACCCGCGTTTTATCTGGAAGCTTGAAGTAGAGTAGCAAACAAGTTTTTTCTCGTAACCTGTAACCTGCAACTCATCACTTGCCCCATGAAATCCATTACCTTTAAAATTTTTGTCGGAATTATTTTCTCGGTGGGCGTAAGTTTTGCCTTGTTGCTGCTGGATAGCCATCGGTTCGAGCAAAAATCCTTGCATAAAGCAATGGAGAGCCAAACTTCCATCATCGCCAATAGCCTGGCCGATGTGATTTTTCCTCTCCTGAAAAAGCGCGATCTCTTTTCGGTGCAGCGCACCGTCTTGAAAATGGCCTCCCAGAGACAGATCAACAGAGTGGTAGTAGTGAACCGCTCCATGCAGGTGATTGCCAGCAAGCAAGTAGAACTCTTGAAAAATCAACTGGATGATACCTCCCTCCAGCCATTACTGAATCAGGCCATCCATGAAGAAAAGCCCATTCACCGATATACGGAGGTAGCCGGCAATCCGGTTTTCCAGCTCTTTATGCCCTTCAAAGGCCGATATCTGGTGGAGTGGTACAGTGATATCGAGGGAGCATTTTTGCTGGAGATCAATCTTTCCTCCATTCAACGGGAGATCCACGCCGCGCTCAATGATCGCTTGATCTCCGTTACCATCATCGCCCTGGCGGTAATCCTGCTCACCGTCTTTTACTTTCACCGTGTCTTTGTCCTTCCGATCAAGGCGGTCATTCGCGCCAATGTAATGATGACGGAAGGCAAAGAAGAAGGAAAGTTTGTAGAGGAAGATCGCGTCCCCAACGATGAAATCGGACAAATTATCACCACCAGAAATACCATGGTTCGTGTTCTGGACGTAGTTTCCGATTCTTTAAAGACTCACCAGGAACAGCTAGAAGAAATAGTGGCGGATCGCACAAAAGAGCTGGAAAACACCAACACTCAACTACAAAAAGAAGTTGCCGAACGTCAATGCGTGGAGGAAAGCCTAAAAAAGAGTGAGGAAATTACGAGGGCCGTAGTGGACAGTGTAGTAGACGGGATCATCACGATAGATGAGCAAGGGAGCATAGAAGGTTTTAATAGCGCCGCAGAAAAAATATTCCAATATCCTGCCGACGAAGTAATGGGGAAAAACGTAAAGATACTTATGCCGGAACCGTACCATAGCAATCATGACCAATACCTGGTGAACTATCTGAACACCCACAAACCCAAGGTCATAGGCATCGGGCGCGAAGTTGTAGGCAAAAGAAAAGATGGCTCCACCTTCCCTATGTACCTGGGAATTAACGAAATGCGCGTCGGGTCAAAACAAATGTTCGTGGGCTTGGTCATGGATATTAGCGAACAAAAAAAGGCGGAGGAAGATATCCTACAAGCCAAAAAAACTGCGGAAAAGTTCGCAAAGGAAGCCGAAGAGGCGAACAAAGCCAAAAGCGACTTCCTTGCCCGCATGAGCCACGAAATTCGCACCCCCATGAACGCCATCCTGGGAACCGCAGAACTCCTTTCCGAAACTCCACTGGACCCGGACCAGACCAAGTACGTTCATGTCTTCCAGGGTGCCGGAGAGACCCTTTTATCCTTGATCAACGACATTCTGGATCTTTCCAAAGTGGAGGCGGGGAAGGTTCAACTGGAAGAAACCAACTTTCACCTCAGGGAATTGCTAGAAAATACTGTTGGAATGATGGAGGTAAAAACCAAGGAAAAGGGATTGGATTTGCTCTGCCATATCAAAGAAGATGTGCCGGAAGTAGTTGTGGGCGACCCTGCCCGTTTGCGCCAGGTCGTCATCAACCTCATCGGCAACGCCGTAAAATTTACGGAAAAGGGCGAGATTAGCTTGGAGTGTCGATTGTCGATTGATGATTGCCGATTGTCGAATGAACAATCCGACTCCCCAAACCCTCAATCTTCAATCAACAATCATCAATCCGAAAAGCGCTTTGTTCGCTTTTCGGTCAGCGACACCGGCATCGGCATTCCCAAAGACAAACAGGGTACTATCTTCGAAGCCTTTGCTCAGGCCGACTCTTCCACCACACGCAAATTCGGAGGGACAGGTCTGGGATTGGCTATAACCAAAAAGTTGGTGGAGCTGATGGGTGGAAACCTTTGCGTGGAAAGCGAGCCAGGAAAGGGAACCACCTTTTACTTTAAAACGCAGTTTGAAGTTTCTTCCCTCCCCGTGGAAGAGACGACCCCAAAAACCGCGACGCCGTCCAAACCGGTCTCAATTGTAGAGCTCCTTCCCTTGCGGATTCTCCTGGTGGAAGACACCAAGGACAACCGGATGCTGGTGCTGGCCTTCCTGAAAAAGACCCCTTTTATTATAGAGGTGGCCGTTAACGGTAAAATTGCCGTGGAGAAATTCAAGACGGGGAAATTCGACTTGGTGCTGATGGATATGCAGATGCCTGTAATGGACGGCTATGCAGCCACCAGAGAAATAAGGAGACTGGAAAAAGAGAGAGGACAGAGGGCAGAAGACGGAGGACGGAAAGCAGAAGGACGAGGGACGAGAGAGGATTTAAAATCATCAATCGACAATCATCAATCATCATTCAGAACTCCCATCGTGGCCCTAACCGCCCATGCCCTGAAAGAGGAAGAACAAAAGAGCCTGGAGGCGGGATGCGATGGGCACATCACCAA
>JAJDAS010000526.1 GCA_029261755.1 Nitrospinia bacterium | reverse complement strand
GCTCCAACCAAAACTTCTAAACCGTCAATACCCTTTATTCTCCGATTAATTTCCTCCACATGGTCTTGAATGGTAGAGGTAGTGTTATGAAAGTTGTCATCGATATGAGGCGTGGCCACGATTTTTTCAATGCCATCTGCTTTTGCCATCCTGCACATCTCGATAGACGTTTCCCACTCTTCGGGGCCATCATCAAGCTTAGGGAGAATATGGGCGTGGAGATCAATCATGCTGCATTATACCCTAAAAAAACTATTGGTTACCGAAATTTTCCAAAGAGCTAAAAATTAGTGTAATTTGTGCAATTCGTGGTTTAAAAGGTTTTTGTTTTTTTTGTCTTTGAGTCTTAGTGGTTAAAAAAATCAAATTTCTTTGGCTAGGATTTATACCACTTTTTTTAGCCTCCTGTTCGGTTGGTAATTCCTTCCTTCCTTTGCGCAAGGTTTCCCCTCCAGCTTCACCACATCCGCCGTGAAATCAAAGGAACCGGAAAAGAGATTGGAGCCAACTCCGTACGAGTCCACGGGCACACCCTTTCCTTCAAAAGACCGAATCTTTTCCGCGTTAAAGCCGCCGGAAACGATGATCTTCACATGCTGAAACCCTTCCCGGTCCAGGGCCTTTCGCACGTTCCACACTAATTCTTTACAAACACCGGTGGGATGAAACCTGCCCATGCTTTCTTGCACCGATTGATCCACCATGGTTTCCGAGGTATCGAGCCTCACCCCGTAAAGACGGTCCTTCAATTTCCTTGCTACTTCTAAGGAGGTCTTCACGCAGTGATTTGAAAAGTCCACCAATGCGATGCAACTGGTCTCTTGGAAATGTTCCGCGAACCTTTCCGCCACTTTGGTGGTGTCTCCTCCGTAACAAGCAATGAGGGCGTGAGGAATGGTCCCCGAACCCTCTGAACCCCACCACGCTGCTTGTGCATCGGTGGAGACAATATTGGCGCCGCCGATCATGGCCGCGTAGCCGTCGCCGCCCTGATTGCCCCAATGGTCGAATCGAGCAGGAAAGAAGAGGACCGGTTTTCCACCGGCGGCCTGAACAACATTATGGACATTGGTGGCCACCTTAGTTCTCCTGGCAAGCACGCCCAGGTAGAGGGTTTCCAGATGGATAAAAGAGCCAGCCTCACCTTCCACCGTCAAAACGGTTTCCCAAGGTGCAATGGCATCGCCATCGTGCAAGGCTTTCACCTTCAAATCTCCGAACCGATTGGCCCAGAGATTGTCGAGGGCTTCCTGAATCTCCAGTTTTTCCTTCATCTTTTTCAGAAACCGTTTGTTGTCCGTGTGGTAGAGACGTCTGGCATCGGCCTTGATCTTCATAAGGCGGTCGAAGAGTTTGTATGCCTTTTGCCTGCTTTTGTAAAAACCGGTGGCCACCTTGAGGATGGCAATCGCTTCATCTATTCCGCACAAAACGGCCTTCTTTTTTTGAAATGCCTGGATGAGGATTTGAGGATTGTGGTGGTCTTTTTCCAGGAGGATCTTGGAGCGCCAAAAGTAGATATCGCTCCGGTATCCGCGTCGGAGTTCGTGGATTGGAAGATCGAAGGTGGAGGTGGGTAGACGCTTTTTAGGCATCGAAGAACTATTTTAGATTGTTGATTGATGGTTTTATATTATGCAGCTTACCATTAAATTACACCTTTTTATGTAAAAAATAAACGATAGTCAAAGATATTTGAAATTTTATGGTGCATGATTACTTTTTGGAGCTTCTAATATTAACGCAGGCGCAGAGGACACAGAGAAAACCGATATTCTCAGGCTTGTTTATATTTACTTCGCGTTCTCTGCGAACTCTGCGTTAAATCTCTTTTTGTTTTAAAGCCTTGCAAAATGTTCATATTAAAAAAATTATGCCCTGATTTTTGACCATATTTGTCTATATATATGTTTTATATTTAGCCATATTTTGAAACTATTGCCTTGATTTTTGGAAGCAAAGAAAACGGAAACCGGGATAAGAGTTTCAAAGCACAATTATTCCAAATATCAATCCATCCAAACCATTCCCTTTTACGGTGTTGAAGGTTTTTGTAAATTACTTCAATCCTTCAAAAAATGACAACCCATAGCTTGAGGGTTCATCAAGGCGGCACGGGCGATGATGAGGGCTACCTGGACTCCGTTGCGCAGGCCGATGAGGTCGTCCGTCAGTTTGGTGTCTCTGTAGAACCGCTCAATCCGATGTCGCAGGTATTCCAGATCGTTCGCCGCCCTTCTCAGACGTTTGGTGTTCCGCGAGATCCCAACGTAATTCCACATGATGGAGCGAATGTTCAGCCAGTCCTGGTAGATGAGGGCGGGGTCTATCTCCTTATTCTCTTTCGGTTCTTTCCAGTCTGGTATGTGGGAAATCTTTTTGAGGAACCTGTCTTTATTGGAAGGTTTTTCCAGGATGTGCTCTACAGCCAGATTAGCCCACACCAACCCCTCCAGCAGGGAAGTACTGGCCAATCTATTGGCCCCATGCAGGCCCGTGCAGGCCACCTCGCCTATGGCGTAGAGATCGGATAAAGAAGACCGGCCATGTTTATCGGAGACTACTCCGCCGCATTGGTAATGGGCCGCAGGCACCACCGGTATGGGTTCTTTGGTAATGTCCAGCCCATACTCCAGGCATTTTTGGTAGATGGTGGGAAACCGCTCCTTGGGGTCCATTCCCTTTTTTGCCAGCCCTTCCAGGTTAAGTAATACACAATCTTGTCCGTTTTTAACCATCTCTTCATGGATGGACCTGGCCACGATGTCTCTTGCTGCCAGGTCGCCATCCGGGTGGTAGTCCTTCATAAACGGACTGCCGTCCAGGGTGGTTAGTCTGGCGCCCTCGCCTCGCACTGCTTCGCTGATGAGGAATCGGTTAGCGTCGCGATGGAAAAAAGTGGTGGGATGGAATTGAAAAAACTCGGTATTGATGATCCCGGCTCCGGCCCGATAAGCCATGGCCAGTCCATCCCCTCTGGCGCCTTTGTAGTTGGAGGAATGGAGGAAAATCTTACCCGATCCGCCAGTGGCCAATATGGTTTTGGGACTGAGCAATGTCTTCACCTCTCCGCTCTTCTGGTCCAGCACATAGGCCCCGGTTACCCTGGGTTTTTTGTATCTTGCCAAGGGGTCCAGAGAATGGTGGTTGGGAGTGATGAGGTCAATGGCGGTGTGGGAGTCCACAAGCCGGACGTTTGCTAAAGACGATATTTTTTTTAACAACGCGGTTTGGATCTCGCGTCCCGTTGCATCGGCTGCGTGGTAAATCCTCCTCACCGAATGCGCGGCCTCACAGGTGGTTTCGCATTCATCATCTTCGTTTCTGGAAAATTTTACTCCGATGTGGTCGATGAAAAAGCTGTGCAGGAGGGCGGGTCCTTTCTCCGCCAGAGCCTTGGCTGCCTTGGGATTGCAAATAGGGCCGCCCGCGTTTTGGATGTCCTGCACGAGTTTTTCGGGGGAGTCGTTTTCTCCATAGCCCACGATCCCACCCTGGGCGTACTGGGTATTGCATTCGTTGGGGGAGGCGCTGTTGCTGAGCAGGGTCACCCGGAACCCCTTTTCGGCAGCCATAATGGCGGCGGAGCAACCGGCTATGCCGGAGCCGATAATCAATACGTCGATGTCGTCGATTCTAGTGGAAGTCATGAGGGCAATAGAGTCAAATAACAAAAAACTTTTTTAACCACGAATTACACTAATTGCACCAATTTTTTTTATTCGTGCAATTAGTGTAATTCGTGGTTCCATATCTTTTGTTAGCCTTTAGGAGGCCGGAACCCCTTGGGAACGATTTTTTCCATGGCCTCTTCGATGAATTCCGGCGTAATTTTCCGTACCCCATTTTCCTCGGCAAACTCTTCGATGGCCTTCTTCGCCATACCCTGTACAAAGGGAGGGGCCTTTTGCAGACGTTCTTCCGCAGATTTGGTCCAGATGGCTTTTCCTTCTGTCTGTTTCGGAAGATCCTTGAAGTAGCTTTGGAACTTGTCGATGATGGGCTCGTTGGATTTCTTTCTGGACTTCAAGAGAGATTGGATCAAATCCAGCACCTCCTGTTTCTTGGCCCCTTTCATCTTTTCCCTTGCCTGGTCAAAGGCGCCCATCTGTAGTTCCTCGAAGCCCATGTTTTTCATCCGACGTGCCGCCAGGAGCATGGATTCGTCTCGGATCTCCGTTAAAAATTCGGAGGTGATCTTGTTGAGTCCCCTTTCCTTTGCACGTTTGGGCATTAGCTTCATGATGCCCGGCCTCACGAAATCGGGCGCATTCTCCACCCTTTTGAGGGCTTCTTCCGTCCATATCAGGTCCATAATTTCCTCTGCGAGTAGGTTTGAAAATTGTGAATATTAAAAGAAAAACAAATTTAACGCAGAGGCGCAAAGAACGCAGAGGAAAAAAATTAAAGAAAGAAGGCTTTCTCTGCGTCCTCTGCGCCTGCGTTAAATAATTACGGTTTTAGTTCTTACTAGTTGCGGCCCGCTCATAGAGTAAAAAAAATACCGATCCTTTATTGTATTGGCAAACTAGTGGAGCATTCAAACATTGAGGGATTGGAGAATAGATTCTTTGTCTTCTACAGGTTGGAAATCAAAAAGATTGGCAAAAGTGCTGAGAAAGGCTGCTGTTAATTCCTCCATGGGTAGCGATTTGTCGCAACACTCTTCCAGAGAGGTCACCCCTCTGTTTTGAATCCCGCAAGGTACAATCCATTGGAAATAATCAAGCTGGGGGTTTACGTTTAGAGCAACTCCATGCTTGGTTATTCCCCTCTGTACTCTTACGCCAAGAGCAGCGATTTTTTTGTTTTCCACCCATACGCCCGGATATTTGGGATCGCGTCTTCCAGAAACCCCGAATTTTTTGATGGTGGTAATTAAGGTTTCTTCCAGAAAACAGATGTACTTTTTTACTCCACGATAATGCCGGTCCAGCTTGATGATGGGATAAACCACCAACTGTCCTGGTCCGTGAAAAGTGATGTCTCCCCCCCTATCTGTGTGAACCAGCCGGACATTCCTTTTGGAAAGTTCTTCCTCTGGAATCTGGAGGTTTTCCCTGTTCCCTCTTTTCCCCAGCGTAAAGGTGGGAGGATGTTCAAGGAAAAGCAGGGTGTCGTCGGCTTCACTTTTCTGCCTTAAGTCCAGGATTTTTTCCTGAAGTTGAAATGCCGAATGGAAGTCCACCTGACCAAGATAGGCGTGGCGGAGAATGTTATCGGTCATGGTTTGAAAGAAGCAATGGAAAAATCGTCAGCGGTTCACATGGAACTGTTGCTATTCTATTCTTTAACGAAACTGTTTTGCAAAGCGGCCTTTCTCATCTTCACCAATTTCCAATATAGGCAAATCAACTTTACATAAGAGCAAGTTTATTGTATGGTTTTTTTGAAATTTCGCTCTATATTTATAACAGAGCAAACAATATCCATCTTTTTTTATATTTTCTCTGCGCAACAAAAGCTTTCAAACCTAAGAAGCAAAGTAAACGATGATGAAAAAAGACGACTACCAAACCATTCTGAACTCCGTTGCGGATGGAGTCTTCACCGTTGATTTGCAGTGGCGCATTACCTCTTGGAATAGAGCAGCAGAACGAATAACCGGTTTTACTAAAGAGGAAGCAATTGGCTGCTATTGCCACGATGTGTTCCGCGCTAATCTTTGCCAAAGCGGGTGCGTACTTCGCCGTACCTTGGAAACAGGGAAAGAGTTGATCAATATGAGCGTCACCATTATCACAAAAGCCGGAGAAGAAAAACCCATTAGCATCTCCACCGCCCTTCTTCAGGATTTAGAGGGGAAGAAGGTTATTGGAGGCGTTGAAACTTTCAGGGATCTCTCAGCCATAGAAAATCTGCGCAAGCGTCTATCCAAGGAATATTCCTTCCAGGACATTATTGGGAAAAGCCATGAAATGCAGGAAATATTTCGCATTGTGCCCGATGTCGCAGAGAGTGAAAGTACCGTGCTTATTCAAGGACCCACCGGGTCCGGCAAGGAACTTTTCGCAAGGGCCATCCATAACCTGAGTCCCAGAAAGTCCGGCCCTTTCGTTACGGTTAACTGTGCGGCTTTGCCCGACACCTTGCTGGAATCCGAACTGTTTGGATACTGCAAAGGAGCCTTTACCGACGCCAGGCGTGATAAGCCGGGCCGATTTGCCTTGGCTGAACATGGAACTTTGTTTCTGGACGAAATCGGGGACATATCTGCGGCCCTTCAGGCAAAGATATTGCGCGTTCTCCAGGAAAAGGTGTACGAACCTCTTGGAGGGACTCAATCGGTGAAGGCACACGTAAGAATCATCGCGGCCACCAATCGAAACCTTCGCGAACAGATGGCCCTGGGACGCTTTCGTGATGATCTATATTATCGGCTGAACGTAATCCTTTTGAACATTCCTCCCTTATCCAAAAGAAAGGAAGATATTCCCCTACTGATTGAGCACTTCATTGCCTATTTCAATGCGGAAAAAGGAAAGGATGTAAAAGGAATGAAACCGGAAGCCCTGGCAACCATGATGAACTATGATTTTCCCGGGAATATCAGAGAATTGGAAAACATCATCGAGCGGGCCTTTATACTTTGTAAAAAAAATACCATTGGGGTTCCTTGCCTCCCACCGGAAATACTCGAAAATTCCAGTCTTCATAAAATGTCGACGTCAACTTCACCGGAGACCAACCTGCTGAAGGCAACCGAGAATGGGGCCATTCGACGCGCTTTATCTCAGCACAACGGCCACCGTGAAAAGACAGCTAAGGCTCTGGGCATTCACAAAACCACCCTCCTCCGCAAAATGAAAAAACTTGGAATAACCTACCCTTGAAGGAATGATTCCAAACTAGCCTTTATCTTTTCCCTGGAAGTTCATCACCCACCACATGGAGATCCGCCCGGCATACGGCGCACGTTCCAATTCGGGTCAACATTTGGTGAGGTAACGGGCTCGGATTAACCAAATCCATCTTTCGGAGGGGAGAATTAGGTTTTTTCAGTACCATGGCGCGCATGATTGTTAACCTATAGCGGGAAACCGCCTCTTTGGATTCAATCCCTCATTCCGAAATCTTCAATCAAGCTCTGGATGATTTCAACATGCTTTTGGGTGACATTTAAGAGTTTGAACCCAGTATCATAGAAGTTGGAGTTAATGTCCTTGCGACACCAAAGGCTCTCCGCCTCGAAGGACAAAACCATTTCCTCCATAACTCCCGTGGGTAATATCATTTTCAAATGATGGACTACATCCGTGGCAATGGGGGCCTCGCTTATTAGCATGATTCCTTCCGGCGTATGATCAATGGAGTGCCCCAAAAGTTTATGGGAGTCTTCATCGAAAACCCTTAAATAATACAATAAATGCCTCCTTTGATATTTCCTGTTATGCATGATTTTTCACCTCCTCAAAATCCTTAAAGCAAAGGTTTTTTTATCTTTTCTCTACTATTTAATATAGTCTTTTTACGAAAAGTTGCTCATTTTTCAATGTTCGATATTGGACATTCGACGTTAGCTCTTTAACTCCTTTCCCGTATCAACTTTAAGGGTAGCATAAAGCTACTATGCACCCTTCTTGTGGTAGCAATTTGCGACCTTTTCGTATCTTCAATAATTTGCCGGTATTCCTATCTATCTGAAAATAAAAGGTAATTCTTGTTTTCTCTTATTTGGTACGGCTTATGCTCTTTATAAGAGTGGGAGGAAAAGAAATGCTTCTTGCGATAACTACATTCGGATCCAGGGTTTCACCAAGGTTTGATTGCGCAAGAAGCTTGCTTCTCGTTGATATTGAGAAGGGTGAAAGCATTAGCCGTAAACAAGAAGCCTTTAAGAGGGCGCCGGCTATAAAACGAGCATCTTTTCTCCTGAACAACGGGGTCAAGGCCATAATTACCGGCGGTATTTTGCGGTGTGATTACTTTGCTTTATTGGACGCCGGGCTGGAAGTTCATGCCGGGTTCATGGGAGAGGTGGAGGAAAATTTGAGGAGGTACCTGACAGGGAACCTCCCTCGGCTTGGTCCGGGCCTTCATTTCTCACGGAAGCATGGCGATGGGAACAGGGGCAGGACTTTCATGCAAGGGAGGTGAACTGCCATACATGGAATGTACAGAGTAAGACCGAAAATTTCGCCGAGGAAAACATGAATTGAAACAATTTTAATAAGGAGAGACATATGGATACCATAATTGGGATTTTGGTGCTCGGTTCAACCTTTGTGCTAATTGCTATTTGGGCATATGCTTCTAGAAATGAGGCTGACGACTCCCTTGAGTCTGACAAAACCCAACAAAGTTAAGCTTCTTATTGCTAAAGGGAAGGAGGTAACTGCTAAAGCAGAGGCGAAGGCTGAGAAATGAAAAGCGAAAGTTTAAAAAGGGTTTTACATAAGGTTTCAGGTTGCTCCCTGGCTTTTCTCGCCTTTTGAAGTCTTTATTCCTTTTACAGCCTCAGCCTGTGCCTCCGCCTAATTATTTACGGAAGGAGGTGAGAAAAATGAGCAGAATAGTGTTAATCACCGACTTTTACGAAATGGGAAATCATCATATTTCCCCCCTAAATTTTCCTTGCAGGCTTCCTTGCCTCATAT
>JAJDAS010000525.1 GCA_029261755.1 Nitrospinia bacterium | reverse complement strand
AGACTTCATGATGAAGGCCATGGAAGGGGAATCCGTGAGTGATTTTCCCATACCCGCCGGCATCAAGTTTGTGGTGGTTGACTCCTCCACCGGCGAACCGCCGGATGAGTTTACGAAAAAAACCATGCGTGTAGCTGTAAGCACGAACCGAGCTTTATAATTTATATAGGACATTGGCAATGACCGTAAAAACTGAACTTCGTATTGGCGAGTTTATAAGCGAGAAGCTATCTATCTCAAAGTCCCAATTACGGAAATTCTTGAATATGCAAGAGTACCTCAACGAAAAGATCGGAGAAATAGCATCTCAGGAGGGACTTGTCCAACCCAATGAGCTGAACCAAATTCTGGATTTTCAGAAAAAAAACCACTGCAATTTTGGGAAAGCTGCCATTTCCCTGGGCATTCTGAAAGGCGTCCAGGTGAAGTATTTGCTGGACATTCAAACCGGCAACAAGCACAGAATTGGGGAATTGTTGGTACAAAAAAAGATCATCAGCGAGGAGGACCTTTTCAAACTTCTGGATGAATTTTATTCCAAAAAACATATTCGCTTTACCATCCTGGCATATGCGCAAAAGGAGGTTTGCGATGAAATCAAAAAGGCCATCAAACCTTACCACTACCGCTTCCAATTCTGTGATAATGAGGAAAAGATGATTTCGCTGATCCAGGAATTGAATCCTCAACTGGTCATTTTAGACAAAGAGATGCGAGAGGATGTTTTGGAACTGGCGTTGAAAATGACCAAGGTCTCACCTTCCCAAAAATTTAAGACCGCTTTGCTCTCTCCGAAAAAGAAAAAGTTGGAAATTTTAAGCGGATACAAATACGGAGTGGATTATATTTTGCCCATTCCATTCGACAAAAAGAATTTGATCAATATCATGATCGATACGGAAAACCTCGTTTGGAAAGAGCGAAAAGAGCGAATCCTGGTAGTGGAAGATAGTCCCATTGTTCAAAAATCCATTGGGGAGGAATTAGAAGAGAGCGGTTTCCAGGTTTTTTTAGCGGATAACGGGAAAGAGGCCGTGGAATTGGCCTCATTAGAGAAACCGGATTTGATTACCATGGATATCAATATGCCGGTGATGGATGGCTACCAGGCTTGCCTTAAGATGAAAAACAAGCCCGCCACAAGCAATATCCCTATCATTATCGTCACCGTAAACAATACCAGGGAGGAGCGAGAAAGAGGCTTTGAGGTTGGAGCTGTGGAATATTTTACCAAGCCCTTTCCCAAAGGCCACTTGAGCAACTATATTGAAACTCTTTTATCCGGCCATAAAGAAAAAAGACCGGAAAAAATTTTGATAGCGGAAGAGAGCCCCATTTGTAGAAATATCTATGCTGCTATTTTGGATAAGTATGGTTTTGAGTTTGAAATGGTGGAGAATGGGAAAAAGGTTTTTGAGGTCCTGGACAAAGGCTTTGAACCTTCGGTTGTTCTTTTGGATAGCATGATGCCGGTAATGGATGGTTTTCAGGTTTGCCTCAAGCTTAAAAGCTCCAAAGAGCATAGCAATATCCCGGTAATCATGGTTACTGCAGCGAAAAACAAAGAGGACATTCTGGGTGGTCTGAAAGCGGGCGCCAACGACTACATTTTGAAGCCTTTTGACGAGGATGAACTCATCGCTCGCATGGAGACCCATGTTAAGAATTTCACCCTCCTGAAAAAGATCAAAAAACAAAATGAAGAACTCTCCGCTTTAAACAAACTGAAAGACGAATACCTCTTTGTGGTCTCCCACGACCTGCGGTCACCACTATCTAACATAGTCGGCTTTGCCGGTTTATTAGAGAATAGTAAATCCTTTTCTGAATCTGAGATTGAGATGGTGAAAATAATTAAATCGTGCGCCGAGCACCAAATTGCCTTGGTTGAGGATCTGTTCTCTTTGCGAAATCTGGATACCAGTAACCCCGAACTGGAGATGTCTGAAATTGTTTTCCAAGAGCTGATTGAAGAAGCCATCAAGACGAATAGTTTTAATTTCAATCTAAAAAAAATAAAGCTTGCCGAGGAAATGCCAAAAGAGCCAATAAAGATTCTAGCAGATCGGCTGAAGATTTTTCAGGTCCTCAATAACCTGATATCAAACGCCATAAAATTTTCAAACAAAGGCGGAGAGATAAAGGTTAAAACAGTTCTGAAAAAGGAAAAAGCTCGGTTCTCCATACAGGATCATGGCGTTGGCATACCCAAATCGAATTTGGAAAAGATTTTTCATCGTTTTAGCGATGCCAGAAGACAGGGGACCATGGGCGAGTTATCCACAGGCTTGGGGCTTTCCATAACTAAAAAAATTGTGGGATTACATAGAGGTGAAATTTGGGTGGACAGCGAGAAGGGCAAAGGGAGTACTTTTAGTTTTACTCTGCCACTGGACTCCACCGCACATGAACGCTGAAAAAGGCTAAAAAAATATGTCGTTGTTGCGAGTAAACCTTGGCGACCACGGCAATCCCGACCTTTTTTAAACGAGTGCTGTTTATGTTACTCATACTAAATTACCCGCACCCTACTTTATTAGAGACCAAAGTGCTATAATTGTGGTCGCAAAAATCCAGAAAAAGCGTTCTTTTTTTTAAAGATTTTGGTAGCGATTTTTTTCGGAGGAAACAAATATGAGATGTCCAAAATGCGGATATGTAAGTTTTGAATATCTGGATAGTTGTAAAAAATGCAGCAAAGACCTCTTTGAATTTAAAGAAAAAGCCAAAATATCTTTGGTGGAGCCTGCTCAGTTGAACCTCAATAAGCTTTTAAATGCCGGAGAGGCTGAAGATACATCCGGCGCCGAGGAAGGGGAAGATATTGAATATAACGAGGAAACCTCCGTGATGGAGGATGACTCTATGGAAGTGGCTCCATCCCCTGCTGAGGATCTTTTGAGCGCCATTGAAACAAGTGATGAGAGTGTGCTTGATGTGGAAGGCACTGAAATCGAAATCGATGAAAGTGGTTTGGGAGAAGCTTCCACTTCCGATGAAACTGAGGGGCTTGATCTCACCTCGGATGATGGAGGGATCGATTTTGACCTTCCCTTTGAAGAGGAAGGAGCTTTGGATTCGACGGAAACCAGTAATGAGGAAGCGCAAGCTGTAGATCTTGGCACGGAAAGCGAAGGTAGTTTGGACCAGGATATGGAACTGGAAATTGACGAAAGTGATCTTGGAGACGAGTCCACTGCCGTGGATGAAGTGGAAGGGTTAGACCTAACCTCGGATGATGGAGGAATCGACTTTTCTCTCCCCATGGAGGACGAGGGAGAAACAGACTCCCAGGAAGAGGGCGAAGAGCTGGACATCAGTTTGGATATGGATACGGAAGACTTAGAAAGCGGTGAAGAGGGTGCCGAGCAGGGCATTGAGCTTGAAATTGATGGAAGCGACCTGGGCGAGGAATCCATTGCCATGGACGACACTGAAGAAATCGATATCTCCGTTGAAGAGGATGGAATCGACTTTTCCCTTCCTGCGGAGGATAAGATAGAAACAGACTCCCTGGAGGCAGGCGAAGAGCTGGACATCAGTTTGGATGTGGATACGGAAGACTTGGAAAGCGGTGAAGAGAGTGCCGAGCGGGGAATTGAGCTTGAAATTGATGAAAGCGACCTGGGAGAGGAATCCATTAGCGTGGATGAAGGTGAAGGAGTCGATACTCCTGAGAAAGACGGGGAGATCGATTTATCACTCCCCTCCGAAGAAGGCATTTTGGATCCTCTGGAAACAGTTGGAGAATCGGACGTAGGTTTGGAAATAGATACGGAAGATGTAGAAAGCGAAGAAGATGATACAAACCAGGACATAGGTCTGGAGATTGATCCCAGTGATTTGGAAGACGAGGAGATTGATTTCTCGCTTCCACTTGATGAAGATGGGGAGGTGGACTCTCTGGAAGTAGGTGAAGAGCTGGGCATCAGTGTGGATGTGGATTCGGAAGAGACCGAAAGTGGAGAAGGCGATCTGGATGAGAACTTCCAGTTGGAGATTGATGACAGCGACTTGGAAGATAGTTCCCTCACAGAGGGTGGAGCTGAGGATGACCTGGATTTTTCTCTGGATATGATGGAAACAGATGATGAACAAAAGCAAACTGGAGAAAAACCGGACGATGATGAAGAAAAAAATGAGGACATCGAAGGTGAAATCAACCTGCTTTTGGATGATATTGATGATACCGAACCGAAAGATTCTTGATTCCTTCAACAAGAATGCATATAATCCAAAATGTTTTTGCAAAACACGAAGCCCTGATGTTGATGTTGATTTGGACTTCGTGTTTTTTATTGCCCTTTTCATTGTGTTTTGGCAACTTTATCTTTTGCCGAGGGGTTGGTAAAGGTAAAGCCGGAGCAGGCAAACGTTGAAGAGAAATTGATAAAAAATACCGGTGATGCAGTTTACGGGGATGATTTGGAAGGTTCAGCTGAAGAGGTAAATTCCCTGCCAGGGGTAACGGACGCAACTTTTTCATCACCTGGCGCACTGCCAAATGGTGGCTCCATCCAAAGAAAAAAAGCAGGGTTTAGCCGTCGATTCCTGGCCCTTTTGATCGATTATCTGGTTCTTGAGGTTTTTATTTTTTTTGCGACGTATCCCCTGAAGGAAAAGCTGATCTCAGCGGAATTGGACTATTCCATTTGGTTTGATCAGTTTGAAATGGAAAAGCTGTTGGGGTTATTGGCTTTTTACCTGTTTTATTGTTTGGTGGGTATGGTTTTCTGGGGGTTCTACTTCACGTTTTTTCATGGGATATCCGGTAAGACCGTTGGTAAAAGCCTGCTAAAAATAAAGGTGGTAAAAATCGACGGATCGAGCCTCGATTTTTACGATGCGTTTATCCGTTGGATCGGTTTCATGTTTGGCTTTTTTGTATGCGGCCTTGGCCTGTTGTGGGCGCTCTTCAACAAAGACGGCCGAGGTTGGCATGACAAAATAGCTGGTACTATTGTTATCAAAGGAGAAGAGGTTGAAAGTACTAATCAGTGATAATCTTTCCGAAAAGGCGGAAGAAATTTTTCGTGCCGAGGAAGGAATAGAAGCAGTGGTAAAAACCGGGATGTCCAAAGAGGAACTCCTGGAGGAAATCAAGGACTACAACGCCCTAGTCGTCAGAAGTAGCACCATAGCGGACCAGGAGGTTATCGAAGCAGGCAAAAAACTCCAGGTCATCGGACGCGCAGGAATTGGAGTGGACAACATAAACATAGAAAGCGCCAGCAAGAAGGGCATTGTGGTGATGAATACCCCGGAAGGGAACATTGTCACCACTGCGGAGCACGCCGTATCCATGATGCTATCCATGTCCAGAAACATCCCTTACGCCAGTGCTTCTACAAAAGCGGGGAAGTGGGAAAAGAAGGGATTGATGGGGGTGGAAGTGTATAAAAAAACCCTGGGAGTTATCGGACTAGGCCGAATAGGGCGGATCGTCGCGAATCGTGCCCTTGGTTTGAGTATGCAAGTGATCGCCTACGACCCATTCATCAGCGTGGATATGGCGAAGGAAATTGGAGTGGAGCTGGTGGAACTGCCGGAATTGTTCAAGCGTGCGGATTTCATCACACTTCATGTTCCTAAAACCGACGGCACCAAAAAATTCATCGGCAAAGAAGAGTTCGACCAGATGAAAGACGGAGTCAGAATCATCAACTGCGCCAGAGGCGGATTGATTGATGAGGAAGCCCTGTGTCAAGCCATTAAGGACAAGAAGGTCGCGGGCGCCGCTTTGGATGTTTTTGAAAAGGAGCCGCCCGGCCAAAGTCCCTTGTTCGAGCTTAAGGAGGTTATCTGTACTCCACACCTGGGAGCCTCAACTCAGGAGGCACAGGTCAATGTCGCCGTAGATATTGCCGAACAGATCATCGATTTCCTGAAAAAGGGAAAAATAAAAAACGCAGTCAATGCGCCTTCGGTGGATTCCGAAACGTTAAAGAAGATTGGACCATACATTGACCTTGGAGAAAAACTTGGTAGCCTGATGGGCCATCTTATAGAAGGAGGAATCAAGCGGCTTGTGGTGAAGTATAGCGGTGAGATCGTCAAATTCAACCTCAAACCGGTAACGATCTCCGTTGTACGCGGTCTCCTAAGTTATTTTCTGAAAGAGGACGTAAACATGATCAACGCCTTGACCATCGCCAAAGAAAGAGGCATTGAAGTGGAGGAAACGAAAAGCAACATCGCACACGATTTTGCAAGCCTGGTTCGCGTTGAGCTGTTGACGGACTCGGAAGAAAGGGTGATCGAGGGAACCATTTTCGGAAAGAACGACGCCAGGGTTGTTCGCCTCGATGATTACATTCTGGAAGCTGTGCCCCAGGGAAACATCCTTGTCATTTCCAATCAGGATGCGCCGGGCGTAATCGGCCAAATAGGTACCACGCTCGGAAACCATAGCATCAATATCGCTGGATTTCACCTCAGCCGGATTACGGAGAGTGGGAAAGCCCTGTCCTTAGTCAGCGTGGATTCCACCGTGGAGGACAACGTCCTGGAAGAACTGCAGAAACTGGAAAATATCATTTCCGCTAAGAGGGTTTATCTGCCGTAATGGTGTCATAAGCCATTTTAATAAAGGGCACTTCCAAAAACTCACTTTTTTGAAGAAACCTACCACTAATTCCCCCTTTCTTAAGGGGGGTAGGGGGTTGTAAAGAGAGTTTTTGGAAGTGCCCTAAAAAATTCTATTTAAGGGAAAAAAGACATGCCTGTTCTAGCAGTAATTGGTTGCCAATGGGGCGATGAAGGGAAAGGCAAAATCGTTGATATTTTGTCAAAGGATGCCCACACCATAGCCAGGTACCAGGGTGGGCACAATGCAGGGCATACCGTGGTTATCGGAGCCTCCGAGGAAGGAGGCAAGGAAGAGAAATATATCCTCCACTTGCTCCCATCCGGTATCATCCATCCCGGCAAAAGGTGCTATATCGGAAATGGAATGGTTGTGGACCCCAAGGCCCTGGTTAAAGAGATCGAGGAGGTGGAGGCTCAGGGTATTTCCGTAGAGGGTAGACTCTTTATAAGTGAACGAGCTCATATCATCCTTCCCTACCATCATGTTTATGACCAAAACGAGGAAACCCTGAAAGGATCACAAAAGATAGGAACCACCGGCCGGGGTATAGGCCCTGCTTATTCCGACAAATACCAACGCATCGGGATAAGGGCCGTGGACCTCCTGGATGAAGAATACCTGGAAAAATATTTAAGGGAAAACCTGGAATCGAAAAAGCTTTTACTGAACAATCGGTATAACCACCCCGGATTTGAGTTCCAGTCCATCTGGGATGAACTGATGGAGTACAAAAAAAAGATCGCTCCATATATCCACAATGTTTTCCATCTCATCTGTGATGACATCACCCAGGATAGAAAGGTGCTCATCGAAGGAGCGCAAGGGGTGATGTTGGATATCGACCACGGCACCTATCCCTATGTCACTTCCTCCAATGCCTCGGTGGGAGGCGCTTGCACCGGCCTTGGGATTCCCCCCTCCTCCATCAACAAAGTCTTGGGTGTGATCAAAGCCTATACCACGCGGGTTGGGGAAGGTCCATTCCCCACGGAACTGAAGGGTGAAGAGGGCAATTATTTGCGAGATCATGGACATGAATACGGAGCTACCACCGGGAGGCCCAGACGCTGTGGCTGGTTCGATGGAGTGATTGCCCAATTTGCCGTTATGGTGAATGGAATTACCGACCTTGCACTAACCAAATTGGACGTCCTCGATAATTGTCAGAAGATCAAGGTATGCGTGGGATACAAATATAAAAACGTGATACACGACGAAATGCCCGCTTCTTTGAAGGTCCTGGAAAACTGTGAACCGGTTTACCAGGAGTTTGACGGATGGATGTCCCAGACCACGGGAATCCCTACTTTCGAAGAGCTTCCTGATAAAGCAAAAACATATGTCGAAGCCATTTCAAACATAGTAGGCATCGATTTCTCCATAGTATCCACCGGCCAGAAGAGACAAGAAACCATCATGATAAAGTCTATTTTTTAAGATGAGCGGACTAAACACCAGGAAGGAATCCATCCTGAATGTAGTTGTGAAAGACTACATCTCCACGGCGGAACCGGTGGGCTCCGGTACCGTCTGCCGCAAGTACTTTCATGATTTGAGTTCCGCCACCGTCCGAAGCGAGATGTCCACCCTGGTCCATGAGGGCTATTTGAAGAAGCCTCATACCTCGGCAGGACGTGTCCCCACCGATAAAGGGTACCGCTTCTATGTAGACTCCCTCGGTTCCTACTATTTAACGCCTCAAGATATCCAATACGTGGAAAAGAGTTTTCACGGCGAACATTTTGAGATGGAAGACCTTCTCCAGCTTTCCCTGGGAATCATTGCCAAACTGACCAACAAAACAGGGATCATCCTTTCTCCTCCATTTCACAAGACTGTTCTCAAACGTATCGAACTCATTGGAATGGGCAAAAACCGTATTTTGGTTGTGGTTGTCGGTAATGCCGGAGATACTTTCAATAGATATGTCCAAATGGAAGAAGACCTTCCGCAGGAGTATCTGAACTCCATCTCGCGTTTTCTCAACGATACCTGCTCCGGCCTTAGCCTCCCCGCTATCAGAGAAAAAGTAGCCCATGAAATGGCAGCCGATCGAAGACGTTACGATTTGTTGATCAAAAGGGCCATGAATATCTGTTCCCGGTTTTTCGCGAATCAGGAACCTGAAGCCGATTTGCGGTTCGTGGGTATTGAAAACCTGTGCAACCAGCAGGAATTTATGAGTGACGTGGCCTCCATGAAAGAAGCATTCAAGGCTCTGGAAAAAAAGGCGTCACTAATTATGATCCTGGACCGCTGCCTTGTAGAGGACAAACCCGGAATTTTTATTGGAACGGAAACAGGGTCCGGCGATACCAAGGACTGCGCCGTTATTGCCCACAACTACAAATGCGGGGACCAGTCCCTGGGAACCCTGGCCATTTTTGGCCATAAGCGCATGGAGTACCCAAGGGTGATCTCCATTGTGAACTACACTGCCAATCGCCTCAGCAAAATACTGTCCGAGCAAAGGTTGTGAGTTTTTCACACAACCAAAAGAAGTTCTGTTAACAACCTTAGATACAAAAATTACAGAAGAGGATTTCAATGGAAGAGAAACGACCAAGCAAAGCGGCAGCGCCAAAAAAGATGAAAACCCCGGCGGAACAGAAACCGATAAAAAAAGAAACGGCGCCGGGAGGCGCAAAGGAAGAAAAGAAAAAAGGCTCAAAAACGGCTAAAGGCGAGGAGACCCCAGGGCAACAGATCGAAGCCCTTCAAAAGGCGCTGGAGGAGAAAACCAACGAAGCGGCTTCTCATTACGAACAGTTGTTGCGGGTGAGGGCCGAGTCCGAAAATTTTAAGAAAAGACAGGCAAAAGAACACTCCCAGTTTCTGAAATATTCCAATGAGAACCTGATCAAATCACTTTTTCCCGTAATCAATAATCTGGATCGGGCCAATGAAGCTGCGAAGACTAATAAGGATGTGGAATCGCTTCGAGTGGGTGTGGAGATGATTCTAAAAATGTTTTACGAGGCCCTGAAAAAGGCAGGTGTGGAACCCGTGGAAAGCATCGGCCAAGCATTTGATCCTTCCCGGCATGAGGTCATCTCTTGCATGGAATCGGCGAACCATGAGGAGAACGTGGTGATGCAGGAATTTGAAAAGGGCTATTATCTCCATGACCGCCTCCTATGCCCCGCCAAAGTTGTAATATCCAAAAAACTTGCCGATTCAGAGCAGGAAAAGTCAGAACCCTGATAAAAGATATTTGTAACTATTCAGCATAACTGCGGCATGTGTATGTAATATCATACGCTAGATTTTTAAACACCCTTATGGCATAATGTTCTCAATGGCTATTGAGAACGTAAAAATTGACGAATCAATTGAGCGCGTACGCAAGCTCCT